>CALKJX010000362.1 GCA_937995555.1 uncultured Elioraea sp. | reverse complement strand
CCCGGTCACGGCGTCGCGGATGGCGCGGCCGATCGCCTCGTCACGCGCGCGGATCGCCGCGAGCCGGATCTCCTCCACCTGCTGGGCATGGCGGCTGGGGGTGAGGCTCATCAGGAGGGCGGTCTCCTCCTTCGTGATGCGGGCATCCATCGTCTTGCGTCCTGTATGCGTCGGAGGTCCACTCCCGGCCTCGGGGCCTGTGCCCTGGGGCTGTGTCCCTCGCTCTTCGCAGGTGCAACATAGGCTGTCTCATCGCGTGCAACATGCGGGAACATCCGTGGTCCGTCATGCGTCTGGCGCATGAATTCTTAGGAGCTATGAAACAAGCGTGAAACCTGAGCGTCGTCTGGCCGAGCTGCGCGCTGCCCTCAAGCGCCGGAACCTCACCGGCCTGCTGGTTCCCCGCGCGGACGAGCACCTGAACGAGTACATCCCGGCCTCGGCCGACCGCCTGCGCTGGCTGACCGGTTTCACCGGCTCGGCCGGGCTCGCGGTCGTGCTCGCGGACAGGGCGGCGATGTTCACCGACGGGCGCTACCAGCTTCAGGTGCGGGCGGAGGTGGACGCGGCGCGCTTCGAGATCCGCCACTCGATCGAGGAGCCTGCCGAGGCCTGGCTCGCCGAGGCGCTGAAGCCTGGCGACCGACTGGGCTACGATCCTTGGTTGCACGCCGAGGAAGCGCTGGCCAAGCTCCGCCGCGCCGTCGAGGGGGCGGGGGCGTCGCTGGTGCCGGTCGAGCCCAATCCGCTGGACGAGGTCTGGACCGACCGGCCCGCCCCGCCTGCGAGCGCGGTCCTGCCGCACCCGGCCGTGTTCTCGGGCGAGGACGCGTCCGCCAAGCGGGTCCGCATCGGCGAGGCTGTGGCGAAGGCGGGGGCATCGGCCGCCGTCCTGACCGCCCCCGACAGCATCGCCTGGCTGCTCAACATCCGCGGCGACGATGTGCCCTACAACCCGGTGGCGCTGGCGTTCGCGATCCTGCGCGCCGACGGGCAGGTGAGCCTGTTCCTCGACCCTGGGCGGATCGACCCGGCGACGCGCGCGCATCTCGGCAACGGCGTCGCGGTGGAGCCGCGTGCCGCGCTGGCCGCCGCGCTCGACCGGCTGGGGGCCGCGCGCGCGTCGGTGCTCGTCGATCCCCGCACGGCGCCTGCCTGGTTCGCCGAAAGGCTGCGAGCGGCCGGCGCGCGCCTCATCGCGGAGTCCGATCCGGTGGCGCTGCCCAAGGCGACCAAGAACACGGTCGAGCAGGCGGGCGCCCGCGCGGCGCATCGGCGCGACGCGGTAGCCGTCTGCCGGTTCCTCGCCTGGCTCGACCGCGAGGCGCCGACCGGCGCGGTGACGGAGGTCAAGGCGGCCGAGCGCCTGTTCGCCTTGCGCGCGGAGGGCGAGCGGTTCCGCGGCGAGTCCTTCCCCGCGATCAGTGGCGCGGGGCCGAACGGCGCGATCATCCACTACCGCGCGACCGGGGCGAGCAACCGGCGCATCGTCGCGGGCGACGTCTATCTGAGCGACAGCGGCGCGCAGTATCTCGACGGCACGACCGATGTCACGCGCACCGTTCTGATCGGCGACCCACCCGCTGACATCGCCGAGATCCGCGACCGCTTTACCCGTGTGCTGAAGGGCCATATCGCGATCGCGACGTTGCGCTGGCCCAAGGGTGTCGCCGGCCCGCATCTGGAGGCGATGGCGCGCCGTGCGCTCTGGGATGTGGGCCTCGATTACGACCACGGCACGGGCCATGGCATCGGCTCCTATCTATCGGTGCATGAGGGACCGACGGGGCTGTCGCGCGCCGCCCGCCCGATCCCGCTCGCACCGGGAATGATCCTGTCGAACGAGCCCGGCTTCTATGCACCGGGACGCTGGGGGATCCGGCTGGAGAACCTCGTGCTGGTGGCCGAGGCACCGTTCGAGGGCGCGTCCAGGCCGTTCCTCGGCTTCGAGACGCTGACGCTCGCGCCGTTCGACCGGCGGTTGATCGAGCCGGCGCTGCTGAGTCCGTCGGAACGGGCCTGGATCGATGCCTACCACGCGCGCGTGGCGCACGAGGTGGGTCCGCTGCTCGATCCCGCCGACCGGATGTGGCTCGCCGCCGCCTGCCGGCCGCTCTGATCAGCGCGCCAGGGCAAGCCGGGCGGCGAGACCGACGAAGATCACGCCGGTCGCGCCGTGCAGCCAGCGCACGCCGGGCCCCACGGCGACACGCGCCGCGACGCGGTCCGCACCGATAATCACCGCGGCGAAGAACGGCACCGAGAGCAGCGGCAGCAGCGGTCCGAGCAACATCATCTGCAGCCAGAGGGGTCCGCGCGCCGGGTCGACGAACTGCGGCAGGAAGGCCAGGAAGAACATCGTGACCTTGGGGTTCAGCAGATTGGTGAGCATGCCCTGGACGAAGGCGCGCCGCGCCCACGGCACAGCCGTCGGCCCACAACCATCACGTCGGATCGCCGCGCGCAGCGCGAGGACGCCGAGCCAGAGCAGGTAGGTGGCGCCGATCAGCCGCACCACCTCGAACAGCACCGGCCATGCGGCGACCGCCATCGAGACGCCGAGTGCCGCGAGCGTGATGTGCACGAATGCGCCGGCATAGATTCCGCATGTTGCGGCCCAGCCGGCGCGCCGGCCACGTGCGAGTGTCTGGCCGAGCACGAACGCGGTGTCGGGTCCGGGGACCACGACCATGACCGCGCAGGCGATGAGATAGGTGGCAAGTACCGCAGGTTCGATCGGCATCGACCCATGGTGCCGCAAACGCCGCGGGATCGTTGGTGATTCTTGTGATGAGTCAGATCACGCGCGGTGATGCGCGACGATGCCCGATGCCGTCAGCACGCGATCGAGCAGCCGTTTCGTCGCCGGCACGCGCGGGTTGAGGGCGTGGCGCAGCGCCAGCATGCGCTGCGCCTGAGCGAGGCGGCCCGTGCGCAGCAGCGCGTCGATCAGGATCTGGTCGAACAGGTCGCGCTGGGCATGGCTGCCGCCGATCTCGTGCATCCGTGGCAGGGTGGGGGAGAGGTCGCGCACGCAGGCTTCGGCATCGCCGCGCGCATGGGCGGCAAGGGCGCGTGCCGCCGGCAGCGCGACTTCGGCCCAGGCGGCCCGTGTCGCGGGGTGTGCGGTGGATGCGGTCGTTGCGATACCGTAAAGCACCGCGTCCGCCTCCGGATGTTCGGCGCGCGCGAGCCCGTACACGAGGTGCAGGTCGATGAACGGCTCGACATGGCGTTGCTGAGGCGTCGCGAGCTGCGGCGCGAGCGCGCCCCAACGCTCGCCGACAGCCACACCCAGGAGTTCGAGCCGCGCGAGCAGCGCCACCGCCCCTGCCTGGATCTGTCCCCAGGACTTCTCCAGCGCCCAGACGCGCGCGTCGTAGAGCGCGAGCGCTTCCTCCGTACGGTCGCGGTCCAGCAGGAAAAGGCAGTAGTGCCACCAGTTGTGCGTGACGATGAACGGGTTGCGTCCCTCCCAGCTGGGCGCGAGATCGCGGAAGGTCTCGATCCCCTCCTCGGCGCGGTCGGTGGTCAGCAGCACATGGGCGAGCGCGTGATGCGCCCAGGCCTCGTCCGCGCGGAGTTCCATCGCCCGGCGCGCGCTCGCCTCGGCCTCCGCGAGCGCGTGGCATTGCTCATGGCCGCAGGCGAGCATGCCATGCAGATAGGCGACGCTGCGGTTGGCGTCCGCCGCGAGCGCGGGCAGGCGCAGCAGTGCGAGCGAGTCGCCGCGGTTCAGCGCGTGATAGGCACCGAACTTCACCGCGACGAGGTCGCGCGGGAACTCGCGCGCGCTCTGTTCGCAGGCGGCGAGCGCGGTTGCGTTGTCGCCGTCAGCCCAGGCGCGCGCATGCGCGACCGCCAGGCGTTCGCGCCCGGTGGCGGCGGCTGCCTCGGCGCGCGCGAGATGGCGCCCGGCCCTCGCCCGGCCCTTCTGCGTCTCGGTCAGCATCCAGAGGCACGCCGCCCAGGCATTGGCGAGCGCACAGGACGGATCCGCATCCGCCGCTGCCACGATCCGGCCGATCTCGGCACGGTATCCGAGGAAGTCCTCGGCGAAGGCATCGAGCGCGGCCATCGAGGCGGGATCGCCCGACGCCGCGTAGCCTGTGCCATCGCGCGTCATGCGATCCCCGCCATCGCGCGCCATTCCTGCTCGGTCAGGGTACGCACGCCCAGCTCCGCCGCCTTTGCCGCCTTGGAGCCGGCATCCGCGCCGACGATCACGAAGTCGGTCTTCCTCGACACGCTCTTGGTCACCTTCGCGCCGAGCCGTTCCGCCTGCGCCTCGGCCTCGTCGCGCGTCATGGTCGCGAGCGCGCCGGTGAACACGACGTTCTTGCCCGCGAAGGGGCTGTCGCCCGCGGCCTCGGCAGCGATCGGTTCCGGCGTGACCTCGCGCGCGAGATCATCGAGTGCCGCGAGATTACGCGGCTCGGCGAAGAACTCCACCAGCTCCTCGGCGATCGCCGGGCCGATCCCCTGGATCGATCCGAGTTCCTCGCGCGCCTCGGAGCCGACGATGCGCGCGGCGATCATCTTCGCGCGCCACTCGTCCAGCGTGTGGTAGTGGCGCGCCAGCAGCTTCGCGTTGGCCTCGCCGATGCGGCGGATGCCGAGGGCGAAGATGAAGCGGTCGAACGGGACGCGGCGTCGGGCCTCGATCGCATCCAGCAGCTTGGCGATCCTGCGTTCGCCCCATCCCTCCCACCGGCGCATCGTCGCCGCGTGGCGGTGCAGGCGGAAGATGTCGGCGGGCGACTTCACCAGGCCCTCGCGGAACAGGAGTTCGACGTTCTCCTCGCCCAGACCCTCGATGTCCATCGCGCGGCGCGAGGCGAAGTGCTTCAACCGTTCCACCGTCTGCGCGGGACAGACCAGCCCGCCGGTGCAGCGGCGCACGGCCTCGCCCTCGTCGCGGATCGCGTGGCTGCCGCAGGCCGGGCAGCTGGTTGGGAACACGAAGGGTTTCGCGTCCTTCGGCCGCTTCTCCTTCACCACGCCGACGATCTGTGGGATCACGTCGCCGGCGCGCTGGATGATCACGGTGTCGCCGACCCGGATGTCCTTGCGCGCGATCTCGTCCTCGTTGTGCAGGGTGGCGTGCCGCACCACGACGCCGCCGATATTCACCGGCTCCATGACAGCGCGCGGGGTCAGCGCGCCTGTCCGCCCGACCTGGATCTCGATCGCCAGCAGTTTCGTCGTCGCCTGCTCCGCCGGGAACTTCCACGCCACCGCCCAGCGCGGCGCGCGGCCCACGAAGCCGAGCCGCGCCTGCCAGTCGAGCCGATCGACTTTGTAGACCACGCCGTCGATGTCGTAGGAGAGGCTTGCGCGCTTCTCCGCCATGGCGGCCTGGAAGGCGGCGGCGTCCGCCTCGCTGTCCAGC
>CALKJX010000361.1 GCA_937995555.1 uncultured Elioraea sp. | reverse complement strand
GCGATGCCTTCGCCCACACCCTGCGACGAGCCGGTGACCAGCACCACGCGGCCGGCGAGCGAAACCGGCGGCAGGGCGGACATCAGCCGATCTCCGCGACCGCGACAGGCCGGTGCTCGCGCAACGACCGCAGCGCCGCCTCGGCGAGCACCAGTGCCGCGCGCGCTTCCGCCGCGCCGACCGGCAAGGGTGCGCCCGTTGTCACCGCCGCGATGAAGGCGGCGAGCTCGAGCCGGTACGCCTCGGCGTAGCGTTCGAGGAAGAAGTGCAGCGGCGTGTCGCTGCGCACCGAGTCGGCATCCGCCTGCTCGACCGTGGTCGGCGTGCGGTTGCCGGCGATCAGCCGGCCCAGGCTGCCCAGCACCTCGATCCGCTGGTCGTACCCGTAGGTGGCGCGGCGGGAGTTGTTGATGTGCGCCATCCGGCCGGATTCGGTGCGCAGCAGCACCATGCAGGAATCGATGTCGCCTTCGGCGGCAACGGCGGGATCGACCAGCGCCGCGCCATAGGCGAACACCTCGACCGGCGCCTCGCCGAGCAGCCAGGCCGCCATGTCGAAGTCGTGGATGGTCATGTCGCGGAACTGACCCCCCGAGCCCTTGAGGTAGGAGAGCGGCGGCAGGCCGGGGTCGCGGCTGGTCACGATCACCTGCTCGACGCTGCCGATCGCGCCGGTCGCCACCCGGCGCTGGAGTTCGGCGAAGCTCGGGTCGAAGCGGCGGTTGAAGCCGACCAGCATCGGCACGCCGGAAGCGCGCACGGCCGCGATCGCGGCATCGGTGCGCGCGAGCGAGAGGTCGATCGGCTTCTCGCAGAAGATCGCCTTGCCGGCCTCGGCGGCGGCGATCACCAGTCCGGCATGGGTGTCGGTCGGCGAGGCGATGATCACCGCCCCGACCTCGGGGTCGGCGAGGGCCGCCTCGGGGGTCGAGACGCGCGCGCCGTGCCGTGCCGCCAGCGCCTCGGCGGCCGCGCGGTTCACGTCGATGACGTGGCTGAGCGAGGCGTCTGGGTTCGCCGCCAGGTTGGCGGCATGGATGGCGCCGATGCGGCCGGCGCCGAACTGGGCGAAGTGGAGCATGCGGTGTCCGGCGGCCTCGCTTGCGGGGCCACTATCAGTCCGTAACACTTGCGTCCCGTCAACATGGGGAAACGTGACGCGATGGCCATGATCAGGCTGACCGCGGCCGAGGCCGTGGTGCGGTTCCTGGCCGCCCAGGAGACCGCGCTCGACGGCAAGCGGGTGCCACTGTTCGGCGGCGTGTGGGCGATCTTCGGCCATGGCAATGTCGCAGGGCTGGGGCCGGCGCTGCACGCGATGCGGCGGCGGCTGCCGACCTTCCGTGCCCATAACGAGCAGGCGATGGCGCATGCCGCGATCGCCTACGCGAAGACGCACGCGCGGCGGCGGATGATGGCCTGCACCAGCTCGATCGGGCCCGGGGCCACCAACATGGTGACCGCGGCGGCGGTGGCGCATGTCAACCGCCTGCCGGTGCTGTTCCTGCCGGGCGACGTGTTCGCGACTCGCCGCCCCGACCCGGTGCTGCAGCAGGTGGAGGACTTCGGCGACGCGACGGTCTCGGCGAACGACTGCCTCCGTCCGGTCAGCCGCTGGTTCGACCGTATCACGCGCGCCGAGCAGCTTCTCGTGGCCCTGCCGGCGGCGCTGCGCGTGCTGACCGATCCGGCCGAGTGCGGGCCGGTCACGCTCGCGTTGCCGCAGGATGTGCAGGCCGAGGCGATCGACTTTCCGGCCGAGTTCTTCCGCCCGCGCCTCCATCGCGCACGCGCGCCGGCGCCCGATGCGGAGGAGCTCGCGGCGGCGGCCGAGGCGCTGCGCGGGGCGAAGCGGCCGCTGATCATCGCCGGCGGCGGGGTGAAGTACGCGCGCGCCGAGGCCGCGCTCGCGGCGTTCGCGGAGCGGTACGGCGTGCCGGTGGCGGAGACGCAGGCGGGGAAGGGGAGCCTTGCCTGGGACCATCCGCGCAACGCGGGCGCGATCGGCGTGACGGGTGCGGCGTCGGCGAACGCGCTTGCGGCACGGGCGGATGTGGTGCTGGCGATCGGGACGCGGTTGCAGGACTTCACCACCGGTTCGCGCGCGCTGTTCGCCAGGGCGCGGCTCGTTGCGCTGAACGTCGCTTCGTTCGATGCGGCGAAGCACGGGGCGCTGCCGCTGGTCGCGGACGCGGGCCGCGGCCTCGCGTCGCTCGGCGAGGCGCTGAAGGGCTGGACCGCGCCGAAGTCGTGGCAGGAGATGGCGGCGACTGCGACCGCCCGCTGGCGCCGCACGGTCGATCGCGTCACCGCACCACGCGCAGGCACGGCGACGGATGCGCAGGTGCTGGGCGCGGTGAACCGGGCGATGCCTGAACGCGGCATCGTGGTGTGCGCGGCCGGCGGGCTGCCGGGCGAGCTGCACAAGCTCTGGCGCGCGACCGACAGCGCCTCCTACCACCTGGAATACGGCTATTCCTGCATGGGCTACGAGATCGCCGGAGGGTTGGGGGCCAAGCTCGCGGCGCCTCAGCGCGAGGTGGTCGTGCTGGTGGGCGACGGCAGCTACCTGATGCTGAACAGCGAGATCGCGACCTCGGTGGCGCTCGGGGCGAAGCTGACGATCGTGGTGCTGGACAATCGCGGCTTCGGCTGCATCCACCGCCTGCAAGCCACGACCGGCGGGGTGGCATTCAACAACCTGCTGGACGGTGCACCGCGCGTGGATTTCGCGGCCCATGCGCAGAGCCTCGGTGCGGAGGCGGTCCGTTGCGCGGATGTGGCGGCGCTGGAGGCGACGCTGCCGCGCGCGTTCGCGGCGAAGCGGACGACGGTGCTGGTGATCGAGACCGATCCCACGCGCGGCACGGCGGAGGGTGGGGCCTGGTGGGACGTGCCGGTGACCGAGCTGCCGCGCGACGAGGCGCAGCGTGCGGCGCGCGCCGGGTGGGAGCGCGGGCGGAAGGGACAGCGAACGGGGGGCTGAGATGGCGGTGCGGTTGGGGATCAATCCGCTGACCTGGACGAATGACGACATGCCGCAGTTGGGCGCGGAGACGCCGCTCGAGACCTGTCTCGCGGAGGCGACGCTCGCCGGGTTCGAGGGGGTGGAGCTCGGCAACAAGTTCCCGCGCGATCCGGCGGTGCTGGGGCCGATCCTGGCGCGGCATGGGCTGGCGCTGGTGTCGGGCTGGTACGGGTCGCGGCTGCTGGAGCGCGACGTGGATGCCGAGATGGCGGCGGCGGAGGCGCATGTCGCGCTGCTCAAGGCGCTCGGGTGCCGGGTGATGGTGCATGCGGAGGTGACAGGGACGGTGCACGGGTCGCGTGCGGTTCCGTTGTCGCGCCGGCCGGTGCTGGACGAGGCGGGGTGGGAGCTTCTGGCCGGGCGGTTGAACGAGATGGGGCGGCGGCTCGCGGAGCGGGGGCTGGTGCTCGCCTATCACCACCACATGGGCACGGTGATCCAGACCGAGGCGGAGGTTGATCGGCTGATGGCGATGACCGGGAAGGAGGTCGGGCTGCTGCTCGATACCGGGCATCTGACCTTCGCCGCGGGCGATCCGGCGGCGGCGGCGCGGCGGCATGCGGACCGCGTGGTGCATGTGCACTGCAAGGATGTGCGCGCGGGCGTGCTGGCGGAGGTGCGGGAGCAGGATCGGAGCTTCCTGGCGGCGGTGTTGGCCGGGGTGTTCACGGTGCCAGGGGATGGCTGCGTCGACTGGCACGCGGTGCTCGGGCCCGTCGCGGCTGCCGGCTACGCGGGCTGGCTGGTGGTGGAGGCGGAGCAGGACCCGGCGAGGGCGCATCCGTTGACCTATGCGCGGATGGGCCATGCGAATCTGCGGGCCCTGGCCGAGGCGTTCTGGCGCTGAGTTCATGGGTTCCAAGGGCCGATGGCCCTTGGCCCCCGCATGTTGTTCTCAACCGGCCTTGGCGACCGCGCGCTTGGCCATGACGCCGACGAGGTGCGCCCGGTATTCCTTCGACGCGTGGATGTCGCCGTTCAGCCCATCCTCGGCCGTGCCGACATCATGCAGCGCGTCGGGCGACCAGTTCTTCGCCAGCGCCTCCTCCATCGCCGTGTGGCGGAACACGCCGTTCGCGCCCGCGCCGGTGACGGCGACGCGCACCCCGGCCGGTCCC
>CALKJX010000360.1 GCA_937995555.1 uncultured Elioraea sp. | reverse complement strand
GCCCCGACCGATCGCCAGATCCAGTTGCGCGGCGGGCCATCGACGCGCACCCAGTCGGCGCGGAAGGCGCCGAACCTGTAACGGCTGTCGGCGACCGAGGCGACATGCTGCGGATCGAGCCCGTTCTGCTGGATCACGGTCGGACGGAACTCGGCCAGCGTCGAGGGGCCGGCGGCGCGGAACCAGAAGCCGGTCAGCCTGCCCTCGGCATCGAGCGCGGCCTTCATGCGCGCGACCTGCGCCGGGCGATAGTAGCCCTGCGCGAGCTCGTCCTCGCGGCGCCAGAACAGCTTCACCGGACGGTTGACCGCACGCGCGACCGCCACCGCCTGGCCGACCACCTCGTAGGCGTAACGACGCCCGAACCCGCCGCCGAGCAGCGTGGTGTGGACCGTCACCCTGGAGGGGTCGACGCCGGCGGCGCGCGCCGCCTCCGCGAGCGCCCAGTCCTGATGCTGTGTCGGCGCCCAGACCGTGACACCGTCATTCGTCACCTGCGCGGTGGCGTTGTCGGTCTCCATGCAGGCATGCGCGAGATAGGGCACCTCATAGACCGCCTCGACGGTCTTCGCCGCAGCGCGCAGGACTGCGTCGACATCACCCTCGTTCTTCGCGACCGCGCGGGTCTCCTGATCGAGTGCGGCGATCATCTGCTGCGAGAACGCGGCACTGTCGAGGGTGTCGTGCGGCGTCGACTTGAAGCGGATCGCGATCGTCTCGGCACCCTTGATCGCGGCCCAGGCAGTCTCCGCCACCACGGCGACGCCGCGCGGCAACGGCACGACATCGACGATGCCCCTGATGCCGTTGACCGAGGCGCGGTCGAAGCTGTCGAGCTCGGCGCGGTACACCGGCGCCAGACGCGCGCAGGCGTACAGCATGCCCGGCACCTTGAAGTCCATGCCGAACACCGCACGGCCGGTCACCTTGGCCGGGATGTCGATGCGCGGCTGCGACCGGCCGACGATCTTGAGCTCGCTGGCGGGGCGCAGCGCGGGCTTCTCGGGCACCGGCAGGGCAGCGGCCTCGCGCACCAGCGAGCCGATCGGGATCGAGCGGTTCGAGGCGGCGTGCACGATCGCGCCGTTCTCGGCCTTCAGTTCCGCGACCGGCACGTTCATGCGGCGCGCGGCGGCCTCGGTCAGCACCTCGCGAGCCTGTGCCGCGGCGGTGCGCAGCCGCACCACCCAGGCGCGGGTGCCGGTCGATCCGCCGGTGGACTGTTCGCCGGGCGGGCGGCGCATCGGCTCGGAGGGCTGGCCGACGCGCACGGTCTTCACCGCGGCCATGGGCACGCCAAGCTCGTCGGCGATCAGCATGACATGCGCGGTATGCGTGCCCTGGCCCATCTCGGTGACGGGCGTGACCAGGGTGATGGAGCCGTCCTGCGCGATGCGCAGGTAGGCGGTGAGCGCGTCGCCGTTGCGCGCGGCTTGGCCACGCGCGGGCAGGGAAACCGGGATGCTCAGCGCGACGGCGGCGGCGGCGGAGGCGCGGAACAGGCCGCGGCGGTTCATGGTGATGGCGTTCATGGCGGCCTCCCTCAGGCGAGTTCGGCGGCGCGATGGATCGCCGCGCGGATGCGCTGATAGGTGCCGCAGCGGCAGAGGTTGTTGGCCATCGCCGCGTCGATGTCGGCATCCGTCGGCTTCGGCGTGTCCTTCAGCAGCGCGGCGGCCTGCATGATCTGGCCGGACTGGCAGTAGCCGCATTGCGGCACCTGCTTCTCGACCCAGGCGCGCTGCAGCGGATGTTGCCCGTTCGGATCGAGCCCCTCGATCGTGACGACGGTCTTGCCCTCGACCGCCGAGAGCGGTGTGACGCAGGCGCGCGTCGCCACGCCGTCGACATGGACGGTGCAGGCGCCGCAGACGGCGATGCCGCAGCCGTACTTCGTGCCGGTGAGATCGAGCAGATCGCGCAGCGCCCAGAGCAGGGGCATGTCAGGATCGGCGTCGAGTTGGCGCGCAATCCCGTTCACGGTGAGTGCGATCACGGTGATACCTCCCCTCGTTCATTGACGGTCGGCAAGTTATGGCGTGGGGGGCTGAGGGTCAATTCACGGGCTGCCGGGCCGGCATTGTTCCGTTTCGCGCTGCGGCATGGTTTGCTGGAGCGGCGATGGAGATGCGCTCGATCGAGGTTCTGGAGCGTGCGGCGTTGAATGCGGTGCCGGCGCCGCGACAGGCGCTGTGCGGCGCGGCGGTCGTGCGCGCCGGGCATGGCGGGGCGGGGCGCATCAACAGCGCGACCTGGCTCGATCCGGGGGACGGTGCGGAGCTGCCCGCGCGGGTGCAGCGGATAGAGGGGTGGTACGACCGGCTGGGGTTGCGGTCGCGGTTCCGGCTGACGCCGCTGTCCCCGCCGGCCTTGGAGCCGCTGCTGATGGCGCGCGGCTATGCGCGCATGGGCGAGACAATCGTGATGGCGGGCGCGCTGGACGGGCTGCCGTTGCCCGACGGTCCGGCCGAGACGGCGGAAACGCCGGACGAAGCGTGGTTCGACGCGTCGGAGGGCGGGGCCGCGCGGGTGGTGGAGCGGATGGCCGAGCTTCGGCAGTTTCCTTTGCTGCTGCTGGTGCCGGCGGCGTGGGTCTCGGTGCGGCTGGATGGGCGCATCGCCTCTGTCGCGTATGTGGCGGTGGACGGGGCGGTGGCCGTGCTCTCGGGGGTTGCGACGCTGCCGGTGCTGCGCGGGCGCGGACTGGCGCGGCGTGCGTGCCTGGCGGCGTTCGGCTGGGCGCGCTCGGAGGGCGCGCGCGTCGCCTGCCTCCAGGTGGAGGCGGAGAACGATGCGGCGCTGTCGTTGTACCGTCGGCTGGGGTTCCGCGAGTCCTACCGCTACGTCTACCGGGTGCGCGATTGAGCGGGGGGGTGTGGGGGGATGAGCGTCATCCTCCCACCCTGTTCTTTTCGATCCAGTTCACGAACCGCTCCAGCAGCGTGTCGAGCATCTTGAGCGTCATCTCGTCGGTGAGGGCGCCGGTGTCGCCGAACCGTGTCGCCGCCTGGGTCACGAACACGTTCGGCCCCGGCAGCACGGGCAGCGACAGGTTCTGCAGCGCCTGCCGCACCTGCGCTTGCGCACGCGCCGTGCCCATCAGTCCCGTCGTCGCGCCGATGATCGCGACGGGTTTGCCGTTCATCGGTGCGGGCCCGGCTGAGGTCTCGCGCGAAAGCCAATCGAGCGCGTTCTTGAGCGGTCCTGGAACGGAAGCATTATATTCCGGCGTAATAACAAGGACGGCATCGGCCGGGCGCACGGCAGCACCGGCGGCGAGCACCGCGTCCGGCCACGGGTCGCGTTCGAGGTCCTCGTTGAACAGGGGCAGGTCGCCGATCGGCACCTCGGTGATCGTCAGCGCGGCGGGAGCGCGCGCGATCGCGGCGTTCATCAGCTTGCGGTTCCAGGAGGCGCGTCGCAGCGAGCCGCAGATCGCGGCGACGGTGTAGGGCCTTGCCATCGTGTTCTCCGCGTTCAGTAGGGTGTGCCGTCCTTGCGGGTGAAGCGGCGCGCTCCGTCCGGCCCCGGTTCGATCTTCAGATCGACGTCCGGGTAGTCGACGGCATCGCGATCCGGGGCGCGGGTGCCGACGACCAGCAAGATCACGTCCGCTTCGGTGCGATTGACGAGGTGGTGCGCGTCGCCGGTGCCGCAAGGGAAGCCGACGCAGAGCCCGGGCGCGAGCGGCTGCTCGCCGTCGTTGGTGATCAGCGTCGGACTGCCTTCCAGTACCAGAACGAACTCATCCTCGGCCGAGTGGGCGTGGCGCAGTGCGCTCGCCGCACCCGGGGTCAGGCGCACGAGGTTCACGCCGAACTGGGTGAGCCCGAATGCGTCGGCGAGGCGGCGGGCGTGGCGTCCGGCGACGACGGCGCGGAAGGGTTCGGGGTAGGAGGTGGTGGAGCGTTCCTCGATCGCGGTGATCGCCAGCGCGCGCGTCACGGCAGCAGCACCGTCGAGCCGGTGGTCTGGCGTGCTTCGAGGGCACGGTGCGCGTTGGCGGCGTCCTGCAGCGGGAAGCGCTGGTTCACCTCGATCTTGACGGCGCCCTTGCGCACGACGTCGAACAGCGCCTCGGCGGAGGCGACGAGGTCTTCGCGCTTGGCGGTGTAGGTGGCCAGCGTCGGGCGCGTGAGGAACAGCGAGCCCTTGGCGGCGAGGATGCCGACATCGAATGGCGGCACCGCACCGGAGGCGTTGCCGAACACCACCATCATGCCGAGGGGCGCGAGGCAGTCGAGCGACTTCATGAAGGTTTCGCGGCCGACGCTGTCGTAGACCACGGGCAGCATCTTGCCGCCGGTGATCTCCTTCACGCGGGCCTGGAAGTCCTCCCTGGTGTAGACGATCGGGTGGTCGCAGCCATGGGCGCGGGCGAGTTCGGCCTTGGCGTCCGAGCCGACGGTGCCGATCACGGTGGCGCCGAGATGCTTGGCCCACTGGCACATGATCAGGCCGACGCCGCCGGCGGCGGCGTGGACGAGGATGGTCTGGCCCGGCTTCACCGGGAAGGTGCGGCGGAGCAGGTATTCGGCGGTCATGCCCTGGAGCATCATCGCCGCCGCCTGCTCGAAGGAGATGTCGCCCGGCAGTTTCACCAGGCGGTCGGCCTTGATGGTGCGGGCCTCGGCGTAGGCGCCGATCGGGGCGGTGGCATAGGCGACGCGGTCGCCCGGCGCGACCACGGTCACCCCTTCGCCCACCGCCTCGACGATGCCGGCGCCTTCCATGCCGATGACGCAGGGGAGCGAGGGCGGCTTGTAGAGACCGGTGCGGAAATAGACGTCGATGTAGTTGAGGCCGACCGCGTGGTGGCGGACGAGGGCTTCACCCGGGCCGGGGGAGGGGGTGGGGATCTCGTCCCAAGTCATGACCTCGGGGCCGCCGTGCTCGTGGATGCGGATCGCGTGGTTCATCAGGCGCGTCCTTCGAAGATGGTGCCGGTGGGTGTCAGGCCTGTTCGAGGCCGAGGAGGTAACGCTTGGTGGCGGGGCCGTCGCCGCCGGAGTAGCCGCCGAGGCCGGCGGCGCCGGTGACGCGGTGGCAGGGGATGATGATGGGGATGGGGTTGGCGCCGCAGGCGGTGCCGACGGCGCGAGGCGAGGAGCGGAGGTCGCGCGCGAGGTCGCCGTAGCGGCGGGTCCGGCCGCGCGGGATGGCCTGCATGGCGGCCCAGACGCGGCGCTGGAAGGGTGTGCCGGCGGGGTTCAGCGGCAGGTCAGCGAAGGGGTCGGGCGCGCCGTCGAAATAGGCGTGCAGCGCCGCGGTCGCGCGGGCGAGGAGGGGGGTGGGGGACTGGTCGCGACCGCGGCCCCAGTCGAGCGCGACGATCGTCCCGTCCTGTTCGGACAGGGTGAGATCGCCGAGCGGGGTCAGCGTGGTCAGTTGCGGCATGGGCCCTCTCCCGTTGGGGCCGGGGCGGGCGTTTTGGGCGTGCGGGGGCGGAGGTGTCAAGGTAGGGGGGCGGGGCGGCGGTCGGCCCGATCCCTCGCGGCGGATACCGCGCGTGGTCGGTCGGGTCCACGAGGGGGTTCGGGCTGCGATCCGCACCACCGCGATGGGCGCGTCTGCCGGGAGTCGTGCCGGAATGGACGGCCCGGCTAGCGCCGCCCCTCGCCTCGCTGCCAAGCGCGGCGGCCGTCGGATCGGCGCTCACCGTCGCCACCGCCGCTCGCCGCGATCATCGCGCCGGTGCCAGCCGCGGCGCGGCGGCGGGGGCGCGGCCAGCGGGTTCCCCGGCTCGGCTCAGCCGGGCGGGTCGGTCGTCCCCAGCACGTCGCGCAGCGCCGCCGCATGGTGCTGGTGCCGGCAGGGCTCGGTCAGCAGCGCGGCCTTGGCACCGGCGATCGGGTTGCCGGAGGTGACCGGCAGCTTCAGCGCCGGAGCGAGCGCCCGCGCCTTCTCGGCGAGCCGGCGCGCGTCCATGGCGCCGAGGGGGGGCCGGAATCGGTGGACGGAAGGTCCACCTTGCGCTGTCGTAACAAAGTTGGCGCTGCCGACGGGCCGCACCTGGTAGCCGAGGGCGCGTGGCTGCGACGCGGCGGCCGCGCGCAGCTGCGGGTCGTCCTCCACCTGCGGGATCGTTTCGCTGCCGGCCTAAGGCGTGCGCGCTTCGGGCGCGGCGGCCTTTCGCCTGCTCGACGACGCCTTAGACCATGCCGAGCCCGTGTCCTGTGCCCTTGCCCGGGTCCTTGGTGGTGAAGAACGGGTCGCAGGCGCGCGAGCACCTCGGGCGGTATGTCGGTGCCTGTGTCGCTGACCGCGACCATCACAAGGCCCTTGGTGGGACCACCGGGCCCGGCGGCTTCCAGCGGACCGAGGCGGACATTCGCGGTCTCGATGGTCAGCCGACCGCCTCCGGGCATGGCATCGCGGGCGTAGACGCACAGATTCAGCGCCGCGCTCTCGAGTTGGTGCGGATTGGCGAGCGCCGGCCGCGTCTCGCCATTGCGGACCAGCTCGATCGCGATCCGCCAGCCGAGGGTGCGGACCAGCATGGCACACATCCGCGGGAGCATGGCGTCGACATCGGTTGGCTCGGCGGCGTGGGCGCGCGCGAGCAGCTCGGTATTGCCGAGGATGACGGTGGGATGGTGTTGAGGTCGTGGGCGATGCCG
>CALKJX010000359.1 GCA_937995555.1 uncultured Elioraea sp. | reverse complement strand
GAACCACCCGGATTTCGAGCTCTGGACGCTGCGGCAGGAGGATGTGGACGAGGGCATCGCCGAACTCGACTTCCGCGAGCCCGGACAGTGCGAGCTCAGGCTGTTCGGCGTCACCGCCGGACTGATCGGCACCGGGGCGGCGCGGACGCTGATGAACCATGCGGTCGCGCGCGCCTGGGCCCGCCCCGGCCTTCGCCGGTTCTGGGTGCACACCTGCACGCTCGATCATCCCAAGGCGCTCGCGTTCTACATCCGCTCCGGCTTCGCACCCTTCCGATACCAAGTCGAGATCATGCCCGACCCGCGGCTCGACGGCACGCTGCCGGCGGACGCCGCCCCCGGCGTGCCGATCATCCGGCCCGCGCGCTGAGCCTATTTGCGGCGCACGATCCAGCCCGAGAACTTGCCGATACTGCCCTTGGGATAGTCGTTGCGCTTGCCGCCGATATCCCAGCCGATCGGCGTGTCGCCGGCGTTGTAGGCGGCCGTCTTGTCGTTCTCCATCTTCGTGACGTGCACATGCCCGTCCCACGGGTCGCAGACGCAGCCATGGCCGGCATGGAACTCGTCGATCACCACGAAATGCGCCCCGCCGCTGTTCCAGACCACGTGGCCGATCACCGGCGCGCCCTTGGCGGTGGCGGCCTTGGCCGCCTTGGCGAAGCCCTTCTCGCCGGCGTTCACGCACTCCCAGTTGCCGAGCCCGAGATTGCCGAGCACGGCGGGGAAGTTCATCGCGTCGGAGTACTGGCTGCCGTCATAGGGCGAGCCGGTGACCTTGGTGTACTCGGCGTAGACCTGCTTCTCGGTCTTCACCGCGGCGTCGAAGGCGGCCTTGCTCAGCGTCGCGCCGACATAGGAGCCGATGATCGGCACCACCGAGACGGCGCTGCCTGCCGCCATGCCCGCCAGCATCAGCCCCTTCTTCATCTTGAAGTTGACCATCATGATGCTGGCCATGCCGCACGAGTTCTGCGCGTGCTGGGCATAGACCATGTGCGCGCTTGCGAAGCGCGTCAGCCGCAAGAACCAGGACATCGACCCCGTCCCTTCGCCGTGGCTGCGTTCCGCCCGCGTCCCCGCCCGCGGTGAGGTTCAGCTCGATCTTAGCAGGGAACGTTCCCGCCGAAACGGCTCGCGTCCGCAGGCGGCTTCAGTCGCGCTTCGCTGGCAGCTCGATGCCGGCGAGCATCTGCCAGAAGCGGATGACGAAGGCGTCATCGCGCCCGCCATGCCCTGCGGCCGAGACACCGAGGAAAAGCTGATGCGCGGCCGAGGTCACGGGCAGCGGAAAGGTCATGCCACGCGCCGTGTCCAGGACGATGCCGAGATCCTTGACAAAGATGTCGATGGCGGATCGGGGCGTGTCATCGCCATCGAGAATGTGCGGCACGCGGTTGCTGAACATCCAGGAGTTGCCGGCGGCCGAGCTGATGACCTCGTAGAGCATCCTCGGGTCGGCGCCGGCACGGATGCCGAGCGCCATCGCCTCGGCCGCCGCCGCGATATGCACCCCGGCGAGCAGCTGGTTCACCATCTTCACCGTGCTGCCGATGCCGGGCGCGTCACCGAGCCGCCAGGTCTTGCGCGCGATCGCGGCGAGCACGGGCTCGGCCCTGGCGAAGGCCGCCTCCGCGCCCGAGGCCATCACCACCATCGTGCCCTCGGCAGCACCCATGGCTCCGCCCGAGACCGGCGCGTCGAGCCAGAGCAGCCCGGCCGCCTCGGCCTTCCTGGCGAGGGCGCGCGCAGCGTCTGGCGCCACGGTCGCCGAGGCGATCACCACCGCCCCCGGCGCCAGACGCGGCAGCGCGCCGCCCTCGCCGAACAGCGCCGTTTCGGTCTGCGCCGCGTTCACCACCAGCACGAGCGCCGCTTCCGTACCCTCGGCGATCTCGCCCGCGCGC
Organism: uncultured Elioraea sp.; assembly: GCA_937995555.1. GTDB lineage: Bacteria > Pseudomonadota > Alphaproteobacteria > Acetobacterales > Acetobacteraceae > Elioraea. Next base: position 2,368 of record CALKJX010000359.1, on the reverse strand, counting down.
GCCACCGCCTTGCCACCGGCGGCGATGAACGCGTCGCGCGCCTCCGCGCGCGGATCGACGCCCGTGACGTCGTGCCCCCCCTTCAGCAGGTTGAGCGCCGCCCCCATGCCCATCGAGCCGAGCCCGATCGCCGCCACCTTCATGCCGTCCCCCCCTTCCTGTCAGGCGAGCGCGGCGACAAACGCGCGCGCCCGTCCGCCCACTGTCGCCGCATCGTCGCCGGGGCGGTAGACGGCGCTGCCGACGCCGAAACCCGCCGCGCCGGCCGCCCGCCAGGCGGCGACCGTGTCGGGCGCGACCCCGCCGACCGGCAGCACCGGCATCTCCTTCGGCAGCACGGCGCGCAGCGCCTTGAGCAGTGGCGGCCCGCCGATCTCGGCCGGGAAGAGCTTGAGCGCATCCGCCCCCGCGTCGATCGCCGCGAAGGCCTCGGTCGCTGTGTACACGCCCGGCAGCACCATCAGCCCGCGCCGCGCCGCGTGCGCGATCACGGCTGTGTCGGCGTGCGGCAGCACGATCAGCCGCCCGCCGGCCTCGGCCACGCGATCGACCTCCGCAGGCGTGCGCACGGTGCCCGCGCCGACCAGGATGTCGGCCGCGAGCGCCTCCGAGAGCCGCGCGATCGAGGCGAAGGGCGCGGGCGAGTTCAGCGGCACCTCGATCACGCACCAGCCGGCATCGACGACGGCCTGGGCGATCGGCACCACCTCCTCGGGGCGCACGCCGCGCAGGATGGCGATGAACGGCGAGCGGGCAAGCCAGGGTGTGATGCGGCTCATGCCACCCCCGCTTCGCGCGCGATCGCGAACAGGCCGTGCGCCGCGGCCTCCTCGCCCTGCGACGAGCTGCTGATGTCGAAGCGGGCGAGTGCCCGCGCGTAACGCTCGGTCAACGCCGCGCTGCCGACGAGGTGCACGCTCGCCGCCTCGGCCGAGAGTACGGCGATCTCGTGGCCGATCAGCAGCCCGGACAGCATCGAGGGCAGCGACGCGGGCGCGAGTTTGCCGAGCAGCACGCCGGCGCGCAGGCCGAACAGGTGGTGCAGCAGCCCGCCTTCCTCGCGCGCGCGAACCAGCCCGGCATCGAACGCCGCCGGATCGTCGGGCGCGTCTTCGGGGATGAGCGGCGCGAGGATCGATTGTGTGCGCATCAGCCCGAACACCTCGCCGGTCATGGCGGTGCGGAAGCCAGTGATGCGCCCGTCCTCGAGCACGGCCCACTTGCTGTGCGTGCCGGGCAGGCAGAGCACATGCCGCCCCGGTCCCAGCGCGGCCGCCACACCCAGGATCTGCGTCTCCTCGCCGCGCATCACGTCGGGCGGGTCCTGCGAGACGCCGGGCACGATCCACGTACGCTCCATCCCCGGGACCGGCGCGAGCCCGGCCGCGATCGCCGGGAGCCCGGCGGGTGCCGTGACATAGGGCGCCTCGATCCAGCCCTGACGGCTGCCGATCATGCCGCACATCAGCACCGGTGCCGGTTGCCAGGCGCCAACGGCACGTTCGAGCACGGCGGCAAAGTCACGATCCGCGATCGAGCGGATGCCGAACGGCCCCGATATCCGATCCAGCATCGCCCCGTCCGGCGCGAGCCGCCAGGCGCGGAAAGAGGTGATGCCCCAGTCGACCGCGATCACGTCAGCCACCTGTCGCATAGGCTTGCGCACCGCGCGTCGCCCAGCGCGTGAAACGCCGCTCGATCAGTGCGGCGATGCCGTACATCGCCACCGCGAGCGCCGCGATCAGCAGCAGCGCCGCGAACATGCGCGGCACATTCGCCGAGGCGTCGCGCAGCATCAGGAAGCCGATGCCGCGGTTGGCAGCGACCGTCTCGCTGATCACGGAGCCGACGAAGGCGAGCGTGATCGCGATCTTCAGCGAGGCGAAGAAGTACGGCAGAGAGCGCGGGATCGCGACCTTCAGCATGATGTCGCGCTTCTTCGCGCCGAGGCTGCGCAGCACGTCGAGCAGCTCGGGCTCGACCGTCGCGACCCCCGTGGCGACGTTCACCACGATCGGGAAGCAGCTGATCAGGAACGCAGTGATGATCGCCGGCACCGTGCCGATGCCGACCCAGATCACCAGCACCGGCACGATCGCCACCTTCGGGATCGCGTTGAACGCGACCAGCAGCGGATAGACCGCGGCGTAGAGCCAGGCCGAGGCGCCGATCGCGACACCGAGGAACAGCCCGAACGCGACCGCGATGGCGAATCCGGCGAGCGTGGTCAGCAGGGTCTGCTCGGTGTTCAGCCAGATCCCCTCGCGGAACCGCCAGAGTGCCTCGAAGATCGCCGACGGTGCGGGCAGCACGAAGGGGCTGATCCCCGTCGCCCGGCAATACGCCTCCCAGACGAGAAACAGCCCGA
>CALKJX010000358.1 GCA_937995555.1 uncultured Elioraea sp. | reverse complement strand
GGGTGGCATCATCGCCTACTCGCTGGCGCTGGCGCCGCAGATGAAGCCGCTCGGCCGGTTCGCGCTGATCCCCGACGAATGGCACGAGCCGTTGCGCCAGCGCATGGTGCTGCTGCGCAATGCCGGGCCGGTGGCGGAGCGCTTCTACGCCTATATGCAGGAGAAGCCGGCGCGCGAGATCATGGTGCGCTACGGCTTCGTGCTGCCCGGCGAATGATGCCGACCGGCGGCCGGCACGCATGGACTGGGAAGCGTTCCTCCTCTCGATCGAGCTCGGCATCGCCACCGTGCTCTGCCTTACTCCGCTCGCGCTCTGGGCGGGCCGCGCGCTCGCCTATCGCGACTTCCGGGGCAAGGGCTTCGTCGAGGCGTTGGTGGCCCTTCCCCTGCTGCTGCCGCCGACCGTGGTCGGCTTCTACCTCCTGGTCGCGTTCGGCCGGCACTCCCCGCTCGGCCAGGCGGTCGAGGCGCTCACGGGCCAACTCCTCGCCTTCTCCTTCGAGGGCCTGCTGATCGCCTCGATTCTGGTGAACGTTCCCTTCGCGTTCCAGCCCGTGCAGCGCGCCTTCGAGGCGATCGAGCCCTCGGTGCGCGAGGCGGGCGCGGTCTCGGGGCTGACGCCGTGGCGGGTGTTCCTGCGCATCGAGCTGCCGCTCGCCTGGCCCGGGATCGTCACCGGGCTCGTGCTGACCTTCGCCCACACGCTCGGCGAGTTCGGTGTGGTGCTGATGGTCGGCGGTGCGATCCCGGGCGAGACCAAGACGATCGCGATCGCGATCTACGACCGGGTGCAGGCGTTCGACGACCGCTCGGCCAACATCATGGCCGCCACGCTGCTGGTGCTGTCGCTGGCGGCGCTCGGCATCACCAACACGCTGTCGCGACGGATCGGACGGCGCCGTGGCTGACGCCGTGCTCTCGGCGGCGTTCCGCCAGGAGGCGCCGATTCCGCTCGATCTGGCCTTCGACCTCCGACCAGGCGAGGTGACGGCGCTGTTCGGCGCCTCGGGATCGGGCAAGACCACCGTGCTGCGCTGCCTTGCCGGGCTGTACCGCCCGCGCACGGGGCGGATCGGCTGCAACGGCGCGGCCTGGTTCGACAGCGATGCCGATCTCTGGGTGCCGCCGCATCGCCGCCGGGTCGGGCTGGTGTTCCAGGACTACGCCCTGTTCCCGCACATGACCGCCGAGGCGAATGTCGCCGCCGCCCTCGGCCATCTGCCGAAGCCCGAGCGCCCGGCCCGCGCGCGCGAGCTCCTGTCGCTCGTGCATCTCGATGAGTTCACCGCGCGCCGGCCGGCCGAACTCTCGGGCGGGCAGCGCCAGCGCGTGGCGGTCGCGCGCGCCCTCGCGCGCGACCCCGAGGTGCTGCTGCTCGACGAGCCATTCAGCGCGCTCGACCGTGCCGTGCGCGTCTCGCTCTACGCCGAGATCGAGGCGCTGCGCGCCCGCCTCGCCTGCCCGATCGTGCTGGTGACGCACGACTTCGAGGAGGTGGCGCGGCTCGCCGACCGGGTGCTGGTCCTCGACCGCGGGCGGATCATCGCTGAGGGCGATGTGGGCACGATCTCCACGCGCGCCGATCTGCCGATCATCGCCGCCGCCGCCGAGGCCGGCAGTGTATGGGAGGCGACCATGGTCGCGACCCTTGCCGACCGCCGGCTCTCGGTGCTCGACACGGCGGCCGGCCAGCTGCTCGCGCCGGTGATCGCTGCCGCCCCTGGCACGCGGCTGCGCGTGCGCATCCCTGCGCGCGACGTGATCCTGGCCGATCGGGTGCCGGAGGGGCTGTCGGTGCACAACGCGCTGGCCGGGACCGTCGATGCGGTCGCGCCCGACCGCTCTGGCTTGGCGGACGTGGTGGTCGCGGTCGGGCCGGCCCGGCTGCGCGCACACGTCACCGAGGATGCCGTGGCGCGCCTCGGGCTCGCCCCCGGCCGACCCGTGGTCGCGCTGGTCAAGTCGGTCGCCGTCACCCGGCCGGGCGCATGAGAGGCCCCGCCGAGGCGGCCGCCTGGGGCGTGCCGGTCGGGCTGCTGGGCGGGCTGATCGGGCTCGGCGGCGGCGAGTTCCGCATCCCCGTGCTGCTGCGCCGCTTCGGCCTGACGCCCGGACAGGTGGTGCCGCTCAACTCGGTGATCAGCCTCGTCACGCTGGTCGCCTCCTTGGCCTTCCGTGCCGGCAGCCTGAGCCTCGTCCCGCTGGGGCCGCATCTTGCCGACATCGCCGCGCTGACCGCCGGCGGACTGGCCGCGGCGCTTGCGGGGGCGGGGCTGGTGGCGCGGCTTTCGGACCACCGGCTGCACCAGGCGATCGTGGTCCTGCTGGTCGGGATCGGGCTCCTGCTGATCGCCGAAGGGGTCGCCGGTGCGGCGTTGCGGCTCGACCTGCTGCCCGCCCCGGCCGTGCCGCGCGCCGCCGTGGGCATCGCGCTCGGTGCCGCGATCGGGCTGGTGGCGACGCTGCTCGGCGTGGCGGGGGGCGAGCTCCTGATCCCCACCCTGGTCTTCATCCACGGGCTGGAGGTGAAGCCGGCCGGCAGCGCAAGCCTCGCGATCTCGATCGTGATCGTCGCCGCGGCGCTGATCCGCTACGCGCGGCTCGGCCGGCTGCCGCCGCGCGACCAGGCCGCCGCGATCGCCCTGCCGATGGGGACAGGCAGCGTTGCGGGTGCCGCGCTCGGCGCGGTGCTGGCCGCCGTCGCGCCCTCGGGCACGCTGAAGGTCGCGCTCGGGCTGGTGCTGCTCGCGGCCGCCGTGGTCTCGGCAAGGCGCTGATCTTCACGCCTCGGCAACCACGCGGTCGTAGCATCATTTCGCCACGACGACGGGAGATCGCATGCCCATCACCGAGTACCGCGAGGTGCGGTTCGATGCCGCCGCCCTGCGCGCCGCGCTGCAGGTGCGGCTGGTGGAGATGAACGCCCGCCAGGGCGGGGCGCCGCCGCCGGCCGGGACCGTGGTTGCCGCCACCGTCAGGTGCGCCGATCCGCTGCAGCTCACGCTCGAGGTCGCCTCGCCCGAGGGGGCGCAGCGCGGCCAGATGGTGATGGAGGCGGTGGAGGTCGCGGCGGCGCTGATCCGCGCCTGCATGCAGCGTGGCATCCGCCTGCCGCGCCGGGGGGCCAAGTCGGTGCGGGCGACCCAGGCCGGGGTCGCGCTGGTGGTGACAATCGCCCATGACGAGACCGCCACCGCGCACCGTCGCGCCGCCTGACGACAGTCAGCCGACGGCGAACGTCAGCTCGATCCGCTGCCCGAGCGGGTCGGTCAGGAAGATCTGGTGCAGCGGGAAGCCCGGCACCGGCGCCTCCGCGTAGCCGATCCCGGCGGCATCGAGCCGTGCCCGCGCCGCCTCAAGCCCCTCGGCGGTGAAGGCGACGTGGTCGAACCCGGCCCCGCCGCGCGCGGGGGCCGGCGTGCCCGGCGCGATCGCGGCCCGCCCCGCGAGGTGCACCACCGACTGCCCGTCGAGATAGAGCCAGTGGCCGGGGAAGCTGAACTCCGGCCGCCTGCCCTCGGTCAGCCCCAGCGCCGCGACGTAGAAGTCGCGCAGTGCCGGCAGGTCGGCCGGCGCACAGTTGATCGTCACGTGGTTCATGCCGGCAAGCCGCATCGCGTTCCTCCCTGCTTGCCGACACGATAGCCGACCCACGGGCCTTGGGCGATCCGGCGCGCGCGGCTAACGTCCGCCGCCCATGTCCGCCCAGCCCTCGCCGATGCTCGCGCAGTGGTTCGCCGCCAAGGCCGACCATCCGGACGCGCTGCTGTTCTTCCGCATGGGCGATTTCTACGAGCTCTTCTTCGCGGACGCCGAGACGGCGGCGGCAGCGCTCGACATCGCGCTGACCACGCGCGGCGAGCATGATGGGCGGCCGATCCCGATGTGCGGCGTGCCTGCGCACAGCCACGAGTCCTATCTCGCGCGACTGATCCGGCGCGGCTTCCGGGTCGCCATCGTCGAGCAGACCATGGACCCGGCTGAGGCGAAGAAGCGCGGTCTGCGCGGCCCGCTGCCGCGCGCCGTCGTGCGCCTCGTCACCCCCGGCACGGTGACCGAGGAGACGCTGCTGGAGGGCGCGCGACCGAACTGGATCGCCGCCAGCACCGGGGCGGCCCTCGCCTGGCTCGACATCTCGACTGGCGCGTTCGGGGTGCGGCCCGCCGGCGGGGCCGCGCTCGCCGCGGCGCTGGCCGCGCGCGACCCGGCCGAGCTTCTGCTGCCGGAGGACCGGCTCGCTGACCCGGTGTTCGCCGAGTGGCGTGCCCGCGCGGTCGCGCTGCCGGCCGCACGGTTCAGGCCCGAGGCTGGGCGCCGCGTGCTGGAGGCGGCCTATGGCGTGGCGACGCTCGATGCCTTCGGCGCGTTCAGCGACCCCGAACTCGCCGCCGCCGGGGCGCTGCTCGACTACGTGCGCGCCACCCAGGCCGGGCGGCTGCCGCGACTGGAACCGCTCGCGCGCGAGGCCGAGGCCGCGACCATGGCGATCGACGCCGCAACCCGCCGCAGCCTGGAGCTCGACCGCCCCGGCCCGGACACGCTGCTCGGCGCGGTGGACCGCACCGTGACGGCCGCCGGCGCGCGCCTGCTGGCCGCGCGCATCGCCGCGCCCTCGACGATCGCGGCGACGATCGCGGCACGGCTCGATGCGGTCGGTTTCTTTCTCGCCGAGCCCGGGCTGCGCGATGCCATGCGCGCCCGGCTGAAGGGCACGCCCGACATCGCGCGCGCGCTCGCGCGGATCGCGCTGGGGCGAGGCGCGCCGCGCGATCTCGCCGCGATACGCGACGGGTTGGCCGCCGCGCGCGCCGCACACGGCGTGCTTGCCGCCGCCACCCTGCCGCGTCCGCCCCTGATCGCCTCGGCCGAAGCGGCCCTCGACCCGGCGCCCGCACTCGCCGAGCGGCTGGAACGCGCGCTGGTGGATCGGCCGCCGGCGCGTGCCGGCGAGCCGGGGGCGATCGCCGCCGGGTTTGATGCCGCGCTCGATGCCGCGCGCGCCTTGCGCGACGATTCCCGCCGCGTGGTCGCGGCGATGGAGGCCGAGGCGCGCGCAGTGACGGGCGTGCCCAACCTCAAGATCCGCCACACGGCCCAGCTCGGCTACTTCATCGAGGTGCCCGAGACCGCGGGCCTGCGTCTGCGCGACGCTCCGCCCGGGACCCTGCCCGGGTTCACGCATCGTCAGACCATGGCCGGAACGATGCGATTCGTCACCGACGAGCTCGCGGCCCTGGACCGCCGCATCGTCGAGGCGGGCACGGAGGCGGAGGCGCGTGAGGCCGCGATCCTGGCCGAGCTCACGTCCGCCGTGCGCGCGGAGGAGAGCGCGATCGCCACCTGCGCCGAGGCGCTCGCGACACTGGACGTCGCGGCCGCCACGGCGGTGCTCGCCGAGGCCGAATGCTGGACGCGCCCGGAGATCGAGGAGAGTGCGGCCTTCGCGATCGAGGACGGGCGCCACCCGGTGGTCGAGGCGGCGGTTCGGCGCGGGGGTGGCGCCTACGTCGCCAACGGCGTCGATCTGTCGCCGGGCGGGCGGCTCTGGCTGGTCACCGGACCGAACATGGCCGGTAAATCCACCTTCCTGCGTCAGGCCGCGATCCTCGCCATCCTCGCCCAGGCCGGACTGTTCGTGCCGGCGAAGCGCGCGCGCATCGGCATCGTCGATCGGCTGTTCAGCCGGGTCGGTGCGTCCGACGATCTTGCGCGCGGCCGGTCCACCTTCATGGTCGAGATGGTCGAGACGGCGTCGATCCTGAACCAGGCGACGGCGCGCAGTCTTGTCATCCTCGATGAGATCGGCCGCGGCACGGCGACGTGGGACGGCTTGGCGCTCGCCTGGGCGGTGCTGGAGGCGCTGCACGACCGGCTCCGCTGCCGGGCGCTGTTCGCCACCCATTTCCACGAGCTCACGGCACTCGGGCCGCGCCTGCCGGAGCTGCGGCTCGCACATCTGCGCGTGAAGGAGTGGAAGGGCGAGGTGGTGTTCCTGCACGCGGTCGCCGAGGGCGCGGCGGATCGCTCCTACGGTCTGCACGTGGCGAAGCTCGCCGGCGTGCCGCGCGAGGTGATCGCGCGCGCGGCGACGGTGCTCGTGGCGCTGGAGGAGCGGGCACGCGACCTCGCCCCGCTCGCCGAGGAGATGCCGCTGTTCGCGCGGCCCGCCGCGCCGCGGGCGGCGGCGCCCGACGAGCTCCGCCGCATCCTCGCCGAGACCGACCCCGACGCGCTCAGCCCGCGCGCCGCGCTCGAACTGGTCGCGCGGCTCAAATCGTTGCTCTAGACGAGGCCTGCGTCAGAGGCGACAACGGCGCCGACTGAACCCCGGGAGGAGACACGCATGGACGGCACGCCGAGTGCCACCTGGCACGGCATCGTCGCCGCGATCCTGCGACAGAACGACGTGCGCCTCGTCACCTATGTGCCGGATCGCGTGCTGGCGCCGCTGATCGCCGCGGTCGAGGCCGATCCGTTCTTCACCGCCTTCCCGACCGCGCGCGAGGAGGAGGCGGTCGGCATCGTCAGCGGCGGCTGGATGGGCGGGATGCGTGGCATCGTGCTGATGCAGACCTCCGGCTTCGCCACACTGCCGAACGCGCTCGCCTCGCTCGCCTGCGCCTGCCAGATCCCGCTGGTGATGATGGTCTCGGAGCGCGGCACGCTCGGCGAGTTCAACCTGGGGCAAGCGATGGTCTGCCGCACCATGCGCCCGGTGCTGGACGCGCTCGGCATCGAGCATCACACCATCACGCGGCTCGACGAGACCGAGTTCATCGTCGACCGCACGATCCGGCAGGCGGTCGCGACCCAGGCGCCGGCCTGCCTGATCCTGTCGCCGCTGCTCACCGGCGGGAAGAGGTTCTCGGCATGAGCGCCGCCATGGACACGCTGCACAACGCCCAGGTGATGAACCGCGCCGCGCTCACGCGACGCCTCGTCGCGAAGCTGACCGACCAGGCCGTGATCGGCGGCATCGGCAACACGAATTTCGACCTCTGGGCCGCCGGGCGCCGGCCCGAGAACTTCTACATGCTGGGCAGCATGGGGCTCGCGGTGCCGATCGCGCTCGGCGTCGCGATCGCGCAGCCCAGGCGCACCGTGATCGCGCTCGAAGGCGACGGGTCGCTGCTGATGCAGCTCGGCTGCCTCTCGACGGTCGCGGCGCGCGGCCCGCGCAAGCTCATCATCGTGGTCTGGGACAACGGCATCTACCAGATCACCGGCGGGCAGCGCACGCCGGCGGCCGCCGCGCGCACCGACATCGTCGCGATCGCGCGCGCGAGCGGGATCGCCGAAAGCCATTGGGCCGCCGACGAGGCGGAGTTCGAGGCGCTGGCGGACCGCGCCCTCCGCACCCCGGGGCCGTGGTTCATCGCCGCAAGGGTCGATGACAAACCGGCCGTGACGCAGACCGAGCGCGATCCGGTGCGCATCCGCGATGCGTTCATGCGCGGCATCGGCAGCCGGGCCTGAACGGGGCTAGGCCGGATAGCTCGCGAGACGCAGGTGCATCGGGGCTCTGGATCGGCGAAAGTTCTTCTGCAACGGAGACTTGACCCGACGCAGAGGAGGCCTTCGAAACCGACGGAGTGTAGCCCGGCGCTGGTCGAATTTGCACCTGTCGAGGGGCGCCCCGTGGTCGCGGTGTTCGACGGTGGGGCGATCACGTCGAACGCTGGTGCGCTGCTGCCCGGCGCGACGGAGCGCGCCGTCAACCTCGTCTCGCGCTTCGCCGCCTGCTTCCGCGACGCCCATGCGCCGAAGCGCGTCGAGCATGAGGTAGCCACCCTGGTTGGCCAGGGCGTCTTCGGCATGGCACTCAGCCATCAGGATGTGGCGGACCACGACCAGCTGCGCCACGATCCGGTGCCGGCGATCCTTGCCGGCAAGCTTGCGACCCGCCGCGCCGCCTGCGCGCCGCCGGCCGGCAGGAGCACGTTGAACCGGCTGGAACATGCGCCTGTGGGCGAGCCAGGCCGCTATCACCGCATCAGCCACGACGCGGCGGCGATCGGGACGCTGTTCGTCGATCTGTTCCTCGACGCGCATCGCTCAGCACCCCGGCAGATCATCCTCGACCTCGACGCCACCGACGTGCCCCTGCACGGCCACCAGGAAGGCCGCTGCTTCCACGGCCACTACGACGCCTACTGCTAGCTGCCGCTCTGGACCACCTTCACTGATCGGAACCGATGGGCCCATTCGCGGATGCCGATGGACATGATGCGCCAGGGCTGATCGACGAGGCGGTTCCAGTGATGGCGGCAGAGAGCGACGAAGTCGTCGTGATCGCAGAGCACGCGGTGCGACAGCCAGTTCTCGCGCACGAACTGCCAGAGGTTCTCCATGACGTTGAGCTCCGGGCATTTCGGCGGCAGCGGCGTGATGCTGTCCGGCACCTCGACCTGATCCGAGAGGTGCCAGCCGGCCTGGTCGAGCAGCAGCACGGCGTGCCGACCCGGCGTCACCATGGCCGAGACCTCGGCCGGGTGCGGGTTCATCGCTGCGGTGT
>CALKJX010000357.1 GCA_937995555.1 uncultured Elioraea sp. | reverse complement strand
ACCACGTCGAAGGTCTCGTAGCCGACATGCCGGCCGATCTTCTCCACCGCGAGGTCGCTGATCTTGGTGCGCGCCCGGGGGAAGTAGATGATCTTGCGGCAGTCGATGTAGACGGGCGATTTCCAGCCCGAGGTGAAGGTGTAGGGTTCCTCGGGGCGGAAATTGACGGCCTTGATGTCGAGCAGGATGCGAGCGGTGATCAGCGCCGCGTCGCGGTCCCAGTCGGAGGCGTGGCGGTCGGACATGCGGGTCCCCTTCGAGCGGATCAGCCTACGTAGCCGCGCGTGAGCGGGGGCACAACCGAGCCGGTCTGGGTGCTGGCCGACCCGCGCGCGGGGACGGCGAACCAGGCGTTGGGGATCGCCGAGCGGCTCGGCGTGCCGTTCCGTGTCGTGCCGCTGGGGTGGGGGAAGCTCGCGCGCGTGCCGTGGCCGTGGCCGACGCTCGCCGGGCTCGATGCGGCGTCGCGGGCGCGGATCGTGCCGCCGTGGCCGCGTCTGGTGATCTCGGCCGGACGGCGGTCGGCGCCGGTGGCGCGGTGGCTGGGGCGGCAGAGCGTGCGCACGGTGCACGCGATGCGGCCGGGCTTCGGCGCCACGCGGTTCGACCTGCTGGTGCTCGGCCGGCATGACCGGCCGCGACCGGCGCCGAACGTGATCGAGATCGTCGGCGCCTGCCATCGCGTCTCGGCGGCGGTGCTGCAACGGGCGCGCGTGGAGTGGGCGGTGCTCGCCGCGCTGCCCTCGCCGCGCGTCGCCGTGCTGGTCGGCGGACCGGTGCGCGCGGAGGGGCTGGATCGCGCGACGGCGGCACGGCTGATCCCGCGCGTGCTGGCGCGGTTCCCGGACGCGTCGCTGCTGGTCACGACCAGCCGGCGCACCGGTGACGAGGCGGCGGCGCTGATCGCCGCGGCGCTCGCGGACCGGCCGCACCGGCTGTTCCGCTGGGGTGACGCGGGGCCGAACCCGTATCTCGGCTACCTCGCGCTCGCCGACGCGATCGTCGTGACCGGCGACTCGGTGTCGATGCTGGCGGAAGCCAGCGCCACCGCCGCGCCGGTGTTCGTCGCCACGCGCGAGTGCGGCCGGCACGAGCGCATGATCGCGAGCCTGATCGCGGCGGGGCGCGTCCGTGCACTGGACGAGCCCGCCCCGCCGACAATCACTCCGCTCGACGAGGCCGCGCGCGTCGCTACGGCGATCCGCGCGCGCGGCTGGCTCGGCTGATCAGGCGCGGCGCGTGGCCCGGCGCAGGGCGCCGAGGCCCAGCAGCCCGGCCCCCAGCAGTGCGAGCGAGGCGGGTTCCGGCACTGCGGCGGCGCGGAGGAAGACGTTGTCCACGTCGAGCACAAGCGGCTTGTCCGCTGTGGCACCCTGCACGTTGCTGATGATCAGCAGGCTCGCGGGTCCGGACCCAGCGTAGGTGAGGGTCCCGGACAGCAGCGTCCAGGGAGTGAAGGAGAAACCCAAGCCGCCGGGGATGGTGAACTGGCCCAGGAGGGCGTTGGGGTCGAAGCCGAGGGTGGCGGAGACGCCGCCGCCCTGCACGGTGAGCGAGATCTGCCCCTGCGAGAAGTTTGCGGCCGCATTGGTGGTCGCCTAGGAGAAATGCGCGCCAAATTCGTAGGTGCCTGCCCCGGGCACGGTGACGGCCTGGCTGATGCTCGCGTCGCCGACGCCGAAGGGAGCCCGGTCATTCAACGTGACGATCCAGGATCCGCCGCCCGGCGCACAGCCGGGGGGATGGTCGCGCAAAGAATGACACCGATGTTGCCGCTCGGCGTCCAGCCGGTCAGGTTCCCCGCCTCGAAGCCGGGATTGGTCAGGAGGTTGGCGCGCGCGGTGCCGGGCGCAAGCGCGAGGAGGCCCAATAAAGCCACGGCGGGCAGAGAACGACCCATCGGAGATCTCCCTTCTGTGGTACCACACCCCGGCAGCGTTGGCGGCGCAATTCTCGTGCCCGGAACGCAATGCTTTGAGACTCCAAACGAAGTCGTTGCGCGATGCAACGTATCTCCGAAAGTACTATTCCGACACGAACCCCGCCGGCGATCGCAGCCCGAGCAGAGCCTGCTACGCCAGCGGCGCCTTGCCCTCCGGCCGGCCCAGCAGCGCGGTGGAGAGGCGCGGCGGCAGCGCGCCCACCAGCCGCGCCGCGAGCCCCAGCCACCACGGGAACACCACCCGGCGCCGCCCCCGCGCAACCCCACGCAGGATGATCGCGGCGGCGCGGTCGGCGTCCATCAGCCCGGGCATCGGGAAGCGGTTCCCGGCGGTCATCGGCGTGCGGATGTAGCCGGGGCAGACGCTCGTCAGCGCTACGCCGTCGCGCGCGGCCACCGCCGCGGTCGCCACCGTCCAGGCGTCGACGGCGGACTTGGTCGCGCAATAGGTCGGCGCGCCCGGCGCGGCGACGAAGCCGGCGATCGAGCCGATCACCGCGATCCGGCCGCGCAGGCCGTCCGGCCCCGGCGCCTGGGCGCGCATGGCGGCCAGCGCCGGATGCACCGTGTTCAGCACGCCGAGCAGGTTCGTTTCCACCAGCAGCCGTGTCTGCGCCGGCGTCTCGGGCGCGCCGCCGCCGGTGCCGGCCGAGACCCCGGCATTGGCGATCACCAGGTCGAGCCGGCCGGCGCCGTTGATCCAGTCCGCCATGGCCGCCGCGTCGCGCACGTCCAGCACGGCCTCGCGGAGCTCGGCGCCCTTGGCCCGCGCCGCTTGCCCCAGCTCGGCCAGGCGCGCGGCATCGCGGCCGGAACAATGCAGCATCGCGCCGGGGCGCGCGCAGGCGAGCGCCAGCGCGCGCCCGAGCCCCGAGGAGGCGCCGGTGATCAGCACGGCACGGAACGCGAGCTCGGCCATCGCTTCCCATCCTGGCCCCTCGCGGCTACAAGGCGCCACCCCATGCCCGCCCCCTTTCCGCACCTCGCCTCGATGACCGGCTTCGCCCGCCACCGCGGCGAGGGCCACGGCATCGCCTGGGTATGGGAGGTGAAGTCCGTCAACGGGCGCGGGCTCGACCTCCGCTTCCGCCTGCCGAACGGGCTCGATGCGATCGAGCCCGAGTTGCGCGACGCCGCACGGAAGCTGATCCGCCGCGGCAACGTCTCAGCCACGCTGACGGTGCGGCGTGACGAGAGCGCGGCCCGGCCGACGCTCGATCCCGCCGCGCTGGAGGCAGCGCTGGCGCTGATCGCCGAGGTGCGCGGCCGCATCCCCGATGCCCCGGCGCCGAGTGCGGAGGCCGTGCTCGCGCTGCCCGGCGTGCTGCGGGCGCCGACCGCCGAGGAGGAGGACGAGGCGGCCGAGGAGGCGCGGCGGGGCGCGATCGCAGCGAGCTTCCGTGCCGCGATCGAGGCGCTGGCCGCGGCGCGGCGCGAGGAGGGGGCGCGCATCGGCGCGGTGCTGGCGGCTAAGCTCGATGAGATCGAGGCGCTGGTGACCACCGCCGAGTCCGACGCCGCGACCCAGCCCGCCGCACTGCGCGACAAGCTGACCGCGGCGCTGCGGACACTGCTCGACCAGGTGCCGCCGCTCTCGGAGGAGCGGCTGGCGCAGGAGGTCGCGCTGCTCGCCGCACGGGCCGATGTGCGCGAGGAGCTTGACCGCCTGCACGCGCACATCGCCCAGGCGCGCGCGCTGCTGGCCGAAGGCGCGCTGGTGGGTCGGCGGCTCGACTTCCTGACCCAGGAGTTCAACCGCGAGGCCAACACGCTGTGCAGCAAGGCGGCCGCCCCCTCGCTGACGGCGACCGGGCTCGCGCTCAAGGCGGCGATCGAGCAGTTCCGCGAGCAGGTGCAGAACCTTGAGTGACGGGATCGCCCGCCGGGGCCTGCTGCTGGTGCTGTCCTCGCCCTCTGGCGGGGGCAAGACCTCGATCGGACGGGCACTGCGCGTGACCGACCCGAATCTCGGCCTCTCGGTCTCGCTCACCACGCGGCCGCCGCGCGAGGGCGAGACGGACGGCAAGGACTACCATTTCGTCGACGAGACGGCGTTCCTCGCAGCGGTGCGCGAGGGCCGGCTGATCGAGCACGCCGAGGTGTTCGGCGCGCGCTACGGCACGCCGCGTGCGCCCGTCGAGGCCGCGCTCGCCGAGGGCCGCGACCTGCTGTTCGACATCGACTGGCAGGGCACGCGCCAGCTTCGCGAAGCGCTGCCCGAGGACGTGGTGTCGGTGTTCATCCTGCCGCCCTCGATGGCGGAACTCGAACGGCGGCTGCGCGCGCGGCGCCTCGACGACGAGGCCACCGTCGCGCGTCGCATGAGCCGGGCAGCCGCCGAGATCGCGCACTGGGACGAGTACGGCTACGTTATCGTCAATCGCGACTTCGATCTCTCGGTCGGGGCCGTGCGATCGATCCTGGCGGCCGAGCGGCTGAAGCGCAGCCGCCAGACGGGGCTTGCTCACTTCGTCGCGGGGCTGCTGGCGTAACGGCCCGCGGGGAGCCATCTTCCGCGCCATGATCGACCCGAAGGCCCTTCTCGACCGCTTCCTCGGCGCCGGCACGGCCGACCGCGCTGCTGGCGCCCTCTCCAACGCCGACCAGAAGCTCGCGGGCATGGGCGTGCCCGGGGGCCTCGCCGGTGCGGCGGCGGGGGCCGGGCTGCTAGCCCTCCTGGTGGGCGGCAAGGCCGGCAAGGTCGCGCGCTATGGCGGCGCGGCCGCACTCGGCGCGCTCGCCTACCGCGCCTGGCAGTCCTGGCAGCAGGGTCAGGCGGCGCCGACCGCGCCGCCGCTTCCGGCCGAGATCGCCGCAACCGATGCGCGCTTCCTGCCGCATGCGACCATGGGCGCCGACGGCCAACCCTTCGCACTGGCGCTCATCCGCGGCATGATCGGCGCGGCGAAGGCGGATGGCCATGTCGATGTCGAGGAAAGCCGGCGCATCTTCGAGGCGGTCGAGCGCGCGGGCCTCGGGCCGGAGGAGAAGGCGGTGATCTTCCAGGCGATGAACGCGCCGTCCGACCCGGCGGCGATCGCCGCCGCCGCCGCGACTCCCGAGCAGGCGGCCGAACTCTGGCTCGCCGCCCGGCTCGCCGCTACGCCCGATCACCCGGCCGAGCGCGCCTTCCTCGATGCGCTGGCGCATCGGCTGAACCTCGATCCCGGCTTGCGGGCTGCGCTGGACCAGCAGGCCGCGATCGCCAACGCGAGCGGATGAGGCGTCGGCCCGACCTGGTGCTGGAGCAGGAGGCAGCGGCGGCCGGCCGCATCGCCGGGGTGGACGAGGCGGGCCGCGGGCCGCTCGCCGGACCGGTCCTCGCCGCCGCGGTGATGTTCCTCGTCCTCCCCGACGCCGAACTCGCGCGACGTATCGACGACAGCAAGCGTATGAGTGGGGCGCAGCGCGAGGCGGCGTATCGCCTCCTCGATGACGCGCGCGAGGCGGGGCGCGTCGCGATCGGCGTCGGTGCGGCCTCCGTGGCCGAGATCGGGCGACTGAATATTCTCCAGGCTACTTATCTGGCGATGCGGCGTGCGGTCGCGCGGCTCTCGCCCGCACCCGACATGATCCTGATCGACGGCAATCGCGGCCCGCGCTTCGACTGCGCGGTGCGCTGCGTCGTCGGCGGGGATCGGATCTGCCTCTCGATCGCGGCCGCCTCGGTGGTCGCGAAGGTGCTGCGCGACCGGGCCATGCGGCGGCTCGCCACGCGCTGGCCCGATTACGGCTGGGCGGCGAATTGCGGCTATCCGACGGCCGCGCACCGGGCTGCGCTGACGGCCCTCGGTGCGACCCCGCATCACCGGCGCGGCTTCGCGCCCGTCGAGTCCGCCCGTTTGCGCGATTGACGCGGACTCCCACGGTTCGCAGGATGCGCGCTCCGCCGCCGTCCTGGTGGCGCCGAGGGTTCCATGGGCCGCCAGCTCGACCTGCCGCTCGATCGCGTGCAGCGGGGCGACTGCATCAGCGTGATGCGGTCGCTGCCGCCTGCGTCCGTGCACGCGGTGTTCGCCGATCCGCCTTACAACCTCCAGCTCCAGGGCGAACTCCGCCGGCCGGACGACTCGCTGGTCGATGCGGTGGACGAGGCCTGGGACCGTTTCCCCGATCTCGCCGCCTATGACGCCTTCACACGCGCCTGGCTCACCGAAGCACGCCGCGTACTGCGTCGCGACGGCACCATCTGGGTGATCGGCAGCTACCACAACATCTTCCGCATCGGCACGATCCTGCAGGATCTCGGGTTCTGGATTCTCAACGACATCATCTGGCGCAAATCGAACCCGATGCCGAATTTCCGCGGACGGCGCTTCACCAACGCGCACGAGACGCTGATCTGGGCGGCCCGGGACAAGGAGGCGCGGTATCGTTTCAACTACGAGGCGATGAAGGCGCTGAACGACGAGCTACAGATGCGGAGCGACTGGACGCTGCCGCTCTGCACCGGCGCCGAACGTCTGAAGGGGCCGGAGGGGCGCAAGCTGCATCCGACCCAGAAGCCCGAGGCGCTGCTGCACCGCGTGATCCTGGCCAGCACCCAGCCGGGCGAGACGATCCTCGATCCGTTCTTCGGCACCGGCACCACCGGCGCGGTGGCGCGGCGGCAGAACCGGCGCTTCATCGGCATCGAGCGCGACGAGCGCTACGCCGCGGCGGCCGAGGCGCGCATCGCCGCGATCGATCCGGTCGCGGACGAGACGCTGACGGCCACGCCTTCGAAGCGCGAGGCGCCGCGGGTACCGTTCGGGGCGCTGCTGGAGGCAGGGCTGCTGGCACCGGGGACGCTGCTGTGGGACCGGCACCGGCGCGTGAGCGCCGAGGTGGCGGCGG
>CALKJX010000356.1 GCA_937995555.1 uncultured Elioraea sp. | reverse complement strand
CTCGCGCGGCACGAGGAGCGCGGCTTCGAGGATGGCGAGCACAAGACGCGTCCGCTCGAGGTCGTCCGTGGGGAGGACGTCTATGTCGTGCAGGGCCTGCACGGCGATCCGGCACAGAGCGCCAACGACAAGCTCTGCCGTCTGCTGTTCTTCGTCGCCTGCCTGCGCGACTGCGCCGCCGCGCGCGTCACCGCGGTCGTTCCCTACCTCGCCTATGCGCGCAAGGACCGGCGCACCAAGCCGCGCGACCCGATCACCACCCGCTACCTCGCGCAGCTCTTCGAGGCCGTCGGTACCGACGCCGTCGTGACGCTCGACGTGCACAACGTCGCCGCGTTCGAGAACGCGTACCGCTGCCGGTCCGTGCCACTCGACAGCCGGCGCCTGTTCGCGCCCCGGCTGAAGGAGCTGGTCGGTGGCGATCCCGTCGTGATCGCCTCGCCCGACCCCGGGGGCGTGAAGCGGGCGCAGCTGTTCCGCGAGCACTTCGAGCGTCTGCTCGACCGGCCGGTCGGCGCGGCCTTTCTCGACAAGCGGCGCAGCGGCGGCGTGGTCTCGGGCGATCTGCTGGTGGGCGAGGTGGCGGGCGCGGTGGTGATCGTGGTCGATGACCTGATCAGCACGGGGGGCACGATGCGGCGCGCGGCCGAGGCCTGCCTCGCGCAGGGGGCGGCGCGCGTGGTGGCGGTCGCCGCGCATGGACTGTTCACCGGCGAGGCGGCGCGCACCATTGCTGCGCCGTCGCTCGCGCGCGTGCTGGTGAGCGACACCGTCCCGCCGTTTCGCCTGCCGCCGTCGCTGCTCGCGGAGCGCGTCGAGGTCGTCAGCGCCGTCCCGCTCTTCGCCGAGGCGATCCGCCGGATGCACGGCGGCGGCTCGATCACCGCCCTGCTGGAAGGTTGAGCAGCGCGGCTGCGTCCCGTGCCTTCTCCAGATACCAGCGCGCCTTAGGCAGCCAGGTCTCGGGTGCGCGCGGGGCTGCGTCGTGGAGGTGGCCGACGCAGAGCCGGGCGCGCAGGCAGGCATGGAAGGCGGTGTAGAAGGCCGAGACCTCCGCCGATGCGGCCGTGCCGCGCGCCGCAGCGCAGCGGTCTCGGAAGATCGCGCCGGCCCAGGCCGCGCCGAGCCGGTCGCATTCGAGCGCAAGGAAGGCGATCTCCTCGGCCGGATCGAGCAGCCGCAGCGTGCGGTCGAATTCGAGCGCGTCGATCACCGCCGGCGGCGGGCCGAGGAAGACATGCTCGGGGCGGAGATCGCCATGGCCCTCGATCACGTGCCCGCCATGCAGCCGCGCGAGCAGCACCGCCCGATGCGTCTCCAGCCAGGCGCCGAGGCGGTCCAGCAGTCGGCCAGGTTCGGCGTCGGCGAGGGCGAAGGCGGGATCGCAGATCAGGGCGCGATCAAGCGCGAGATCGTGCGTGAACCGCCGGAGATAGAGCGCTTCGGTCATGGTCTCGGCCGGCGCGGCGCGGAAGAAGCCGGCGAGCAGGTCCGCCGCGCGTTCGACATCCTCGCGCGTCGCCGTGCCCTGCGCGAGGGCAACGTCGAGCATCCGCGCGTCGGGCAAGCGGCGCATCTTGACGAGCCAGTCCACCACCGGCCCGTCGGCCTCCAGCCGCAACCCGCCATCCGCCGTGCGCACGAGCGGCACGAGGCCGAGATAGATCCCCGGCGCGAGACGGCGATTGAGCGCGACCTCGGCCTCGCAACAGGTGCGTCGGCGATCCAGCGTCGTGTAGTCGAGGCTGTTCAGCCGCACCGGCTTCTTCAGCTTGTAGACGAAGCGGTCGGTCAGGAAGACGTACGACATGTGCGTCTCGCGCACCGTGACCGTGCCCGGAGCGCGCGGGTAGGCGTCCGGTTGCCGCAAGGCCGCGACGACATCCGGCAGGGAAGGCCCCGCCGTCGCGGTGCGGGGGAGCTCGCCCGGTTGTGCGGTGTCGTCGGTTGTCATCGCGCGCGGGGCCGCATTGGCCGTCATCGCTCCTGATGCATGTGGGATGAATCCTGGCTGCGATGCCATGGTCTGGCAGGACCGGTCGCGTTGATCTGCGTCATGGTGCCACGCCAGCAGCGGAATGACTGTTGCCTTCGCCGCGCATCCGCCCAAGGAGGAGAGAACGATGCCGCTCCGTGACATCCTCGTGCATCTCGACGAGACCGCGCCGGGGCGCGCCCGCTTGGCCCTGGCGGCCGAGCTCGCGCGCCGGCACGAGGCGCATCTGACGGGGCTCTTCGTCGTCGACATCCCGCTGCCGGTTATCGCGGCGAGTGACGGCAGCGGCGGCGCTGCGCTGGCGGAGCTGATGGAGCGGATGCGCGAGGAGGCGCTCGCTCAGGCCGCCGCAGTGGAGGCCGAGTTCCGCGACCGGCTGCGTCGCGACGGACTGGCCGGCGAGTGGCGCCTCGTCGAGGGCGCGGCGCCGGCGCTGGTGACCCTGCATGCCCGCTATGCCGATCTCGCGGTGCTGGGGCAGCAGGACCCGGCGAGCGCCCAGCCGGCGGCCGGGGCGATCGTCGAATCGGTGCTGTTCTCGTCCGGACGGCCGGTGCTGGTCGTGCCCTAT
Organism: uncultured Elioraea sp.; assembly: GCA_937995555.1. Lineage (GTDB taxonomy): Bacteria > Pseudomonadota > Alphaproteobacteria > Acetobacterales > Acetobacteraceae > Elioraea. The sequence continues at coordinate 2,196 of CALKJX010000356.1, read as the reverse complement.
GCCGGCCGGTTCGAGGCGATCGGACGGCGCGTGCTCGTCGGCTGGAACGCCAGCGGCGAGGCGGCGCGCGCGGTGAACGACGCGCTGCCGCTGATTGCCACCGCCGAGACGGCGACGGTGCTCGCCGTCAATCCACGGCTTGGCCTCGACGGTCACGGCGAGGAGCCCGGCGCCGACATCGCGCGTCATCTCGCGCGCCACGGCGTCACGGTGCGGGTCGAGCACACGGAGTCCGGGGAACTCCGCGAAGGCGACGTGCTGCTGAACCGGGCCGCTGAACTGTCCGCCGACCTGCTGGTGATCGGCGCGTATGGCCACTCCCGCCTCCGGGAGATGGTGCTGGGCGGGGTGACGCGCACGCTGCTGCAACAGATGACGCTGCCCGTGCTGATGGCGCATTGAGGCCCACGGCGCCGCGCTTGTGCGACCGTCGATGGGCAGTCTGCGCCGCGGAGCCGCGCGACAGTCGCGTCAGTCGCGCTCCGGCCCGGGCCTCGCGGCATCGAGGATCGCCATGACCTCGACCACGGTCGCGGTCGCCGGACGCCGCACCACCGGCCCGACCGCGTCATCCTCCTCGAGCCGGGTGAAGGCCTCCAGCACCTCCGCCGCGCTTGCGCCGGTGCGCTGGATCTCGATCAGCAGGGTCTCGTCGATGGGGCCGAGAATGGCGCGGATCTCTGCCGCGGACGCAACCTCGCCGGCTGGCCCTGCGCGGTCGTTCATGGTGTGTCTCCCTGGCGCGTCACTGGAGCGGGTGGTGCTTGCCGACGCGGTATACCGTGCTGGCCTGCGGGCCCTTCTCGCCGTCGGCGACGACGATCCGCACCTCGTCGCCGACCTTCAGCTGATCGAAGCTGCCATCGACGACGCTGTTGCGATGGAAATAGACCTCCTGGCCGACGGCCGTCTCGATGAACCCGTAGGGCTCGCCGGCGACGAAGCGGGCCACCCGGCCGAGCCGTTGAGGTGGCTCGTGGTGCTTCACCCGCCCGTCGAGCTTGCGCACGTGGTCCTCGAGCTGGCGCGTGGCCGCGTCGAAGGCGTCGCGCACGGCGACATAGGCATCCTCGTGCGCGTGATCCCGCGGGCTCTCGCGCGTCACCACGATGTCGCCGCGCGGCACCACCACCTCGATGCGTGCACGGTACAGCCGTCCTTGCCGCTGGTGCCGGTGCGGCGCCTCGACCGTGACATGGCATCGCATGATGCGGTCAGCGAAGCGCTCGAGCCGCGCGGCCTTCTCGCGGATCCGCGCTTCCAGCGCCGGCGAGGCGTCCATGCCCTTGAACGTGACCTGCACGGGGATCGTCATGGCGTGTCCTCCTCGCGGTCCTGCGTCTCTGCTGCCCGACCCCTCCGTCCGAAGGACCGGCCGGGCGCGCCAGATCATCGTCGGTCACCTTACCGGCCTGGGCTGGTGGCGCCTTGATCACGGTCAAACCCGGCGGCACCGCGTGCCGACGGAGCGGCACACGCGCGCGTGAAGCCCCTTTTGATCCCGGTCAGCGCGGAGCGCGACCGCCGCATGCGCTCCTGCGCGAACATGGCGCCTGGGCCGCGGCCTGCGGGATGCCGCGCGTGGTCCGGTGCGGCAAGCGGCAGCGGGTGCCTCATGGCAAGGCGGGTGGACGAGGCAGCGAGAACCGGCGGTCCGCGGGTGGGTGCCGCGCGGCGCTGGTCGTACCGCGTCGCGACCGCCTCGACCTTCCCGCCGCCGGGCCTGTTCACCGAATCCGCCGAGGTGATCGCCGCCACCATGGCGCGACCGGAAGTCTCACCGGGCGGCCTCGGGGCGGCGATCCGCATGGTCACCTTCTTCGCCAATCGGGCCGGCCGGACCCTGCCGGCCGAGCGGGTCGCGGTGATCGCGCGTGCCAAGGCGCTGTTGCGCGACCGCCGTGCCGTGGCGCCGCTACGGCCGCCGGCGGAGCGCGCGCCCGGGCGCTACCGCCATGTCGCGCTCGGACCCGTTCTGGTGGAACGGCGCGGGCGCGGCTGGGTGATGCGGCGCGGCACGGACGAGCCGCCGATCCCGCTCGGCCCGGACGCCTGGTCGTATCTGTGCCGCGCATGACAGCGCACGTCGCGGCGACCCAGCCATCGTGCCGGCATGTCGGCTGACCAGGCCAACCAATGGCGCACCGCGCCGGGCTTCCTGCTCGCCGCGCTCGGCGCCGCGGTCGGGCTCGGCAA
>CALKJX010000355.1 GCA_937995555.1 uncultured Elioraea sp. | reverse complement strand
CTTTCACCGTCGTTCCACCAGTTCCACCCGCGCCCCGTCCGGCGCCTTGACAAACGCGATCCGAACGCCGGGCCGCGGCGCTGACGGCGGCCCCTCCAACGCGATCCCCTTGCTCGCCAGATCCGAGACCACCGCATCGAGATCGTCCACCGCGAGCCCGAGATGTTCGAGCCCGCGATACGGCGCCGTGGGCACACCCGGCGTACCCTCCGGCACGGACTCGACGAACAGTGCCAGCCCGTCCAGGTCGAGCATGATGCGAACTCCGGCGGGCACGGACTGTCGGCCGGTCTCGTGCGCACCGAAGGCGCGCGCATAGAACGCTGCTGCCGCCTCCACGTCCGTGCTCCTGATGTGCAGATGATCGATCCGGACTCCCGTCACGCCGCCCGCTCCTCCGCTGTTCCAAGCCGCTGCACCAGCGCCGCGCCGAACGCCCGTGTGCCGAGCGCGCCGCCGAGATCGGCCGTGCGCGTCGCCGGACTCGCGAGCAGCGCGTCCACCGCAGCCTCGATCGCACCGGCGGCGGCGGCGAGTTCCACACGGCCGCGCCGCTGGCCGATCCAGTCGAGCAGCATGGCCGCGGACAGCACCAGCGAACAGGGGTTGGCCCTGTCCTGTCCGGCGATGTCGGGCGCCGACCCGTGCCCTGCATTGGCGGCGGCGTGCCGGTCCCCCGCGTTCAGCGCCGCCGACAGGCCGAGCCCGCCGCTCATCTCCGCGGTCAGGTTCGAGAGGATGTCGCCGAACATGTTGGTGGTCAGCACGATGTCGAACCGGTTCGGGTGGCGATAGAGGGCGGCCGCCATCGCGTCCACGGTGACGCTCTCCAGCGTGACGTCCGGGAACTCGGCCGCCACGGCCTCGACCTCGCGCACGAACAGCCCGTCGGTGAGCTGAAGCACGTGCTTCTTCTGCACCACGGCCACAAGGCGGCGGCGGGTGCGCGCCATCTCGAAGGCGACGCGCGCGATCCTGCGCGAGGCGTGCGCGGTGATCTTGCGCACCGACAGCGCCACCTCCTCGGTCGGCATGAACTCGGCGATGCCGGCGAACATGTTGCGGTCGGCATAGAACCCCTCGGTGTTCTCGCGCACGATCACGAGATCCATCGGCGCCGGCGGCTGCGGCAGTCCGGCACGGCTGCGCGCGGGGCGGATATTGGCGTAGAGATCGAGCCGCTTGCGCAGCGTGCCCGGCACGCTGATCCCGCCCTGTTCGCGCGGCGGATAGGAGGTCATCTCGGCCGGTCCCAGCACCACCCCGTCCGCCGCCTCGGCCGCTGCGATCACCGCATTCGGCAGGGTCGAACCATGAGCGGCGTGGGCAGCAAGCCCGACCTCCATGCGGGTCAGGCGCAACCCGAGACCGAAGCGCCGATCCACCGCGCGCAGCACGGTCTCGACCACCGGGGTGATCTCGGGACCGATCCCGTCGCCCGGCAGGACGAGGATCTCGATCGGGTCGGGCATGCGGCGTCTCCTGGCAGATGCATCGAGGACCATAGTCGTATAGAGTCACGAAATGCAATCTGGCCTGACTTCAAGCGCGCCTCCCCGGCTCGCCCAGCGGCTGGCCGAGCGGATCCTCGCCGATCTGCGCGATGCGGGAGCGGGGCCGGGCGCGCATCTTGCCGAACAGCCGCTGGCCGACCGGTTGAAGGTGTCGCGCTCTCCGGTGCGCGAGGCGCTGGCCCTGCTCGCTGGCGCGGGCGTGCTGGAACGGCGGCCGAACCGCGGTTTCTTCCTTGCCTGCGACGCATCCGCGCTGCCCGAGGCCGCGCCCACCGCCCCGCCGCCGGAGCCGGACGAGGCGCTCTACCAGCGCCTGGTCGAGGACCGGCTCGCCGGGGCGCTGCCCGACCGTGTCAGCGAACGGGCGCTGGCGCGCCGCTATGCGGTCGCGCGCGGACGGCTGCTCGCCCTGCTCGCGCGCGCCGAGGCCGAGGGCTGGGCCGAACGGCTGCCCGGCCGGGGCTGGGGCTTTTCGCCGGTGATCGACTCGCCCGAGGCCTACGAGGCCGGATACCGCTACCGCCTGATCATCGAGCCCGCCGCGATGCTGGAGCCCGGGTTCCGTCCCGACCCCGCGGTGTTCCGGCGGCTGCGCGCCGAACAGGAGGCGCTGCTCGGCGGTGGTGCGGGAATGCGCTCGCGCGCGGATCTGTTCGCCGTCACCTCGGGCTTCCATGAGGGGCTGATCGCGCTTTCGGGCAATCCGCTGCTGCTCGACGGGCTCAGGCGCGTGAACCGACTGCGGCGGCTGGTGGAGTACCGTCTCTACGCCGACACCGACCGGCTGACGCGCATGGCGTCCGACCATCTGCGGATCCTCGACCTGATCGAGCAGGACGAGCGCGAGGCGGCGGCGGCGCTGATGCGCACCCATCTGCGGCGGTCGCGCGACGCGCGGCGGGGCGCGATCGGCCAGCGCGAAGCGGCCGACACCGCTGGATAGAATTGTATTTTGAACTTGCATAAATCTTTCTTCGGCCCGAGGCTGGGGCGAACAACCAGCCGGCGCGCCCGCCGCGCCCCGCCGAGGGAGGACCGTCATGACCCGCACCCCCATCCCCCGCCGAGCGCTGCTGGGCGCCGCGCCGACGCTCGCGCTCGCTCCCGCCGCACGGGCCGAGACCTGGCCCTCGCGGCCGATCCGGCTGGTCGTGCCCTATCCGCCCGGCGGCGGGTCCGACACCATGGCGCGCATCATCTACCCGCGCGTCGCCGAACGGCTGGGCCAGCCGATCGTGATCGACAACCGCGGCGGCGCCACCGGCACGATCGGTGAGGCCGCAGTCGCCCAGGCGCCGGCCGACGGCTACACCGTGCTGCACGATGCCGCCGCGATCGGCGTGAACCCGGCCCTGTTCCGCTCGCTCCCCTTCGACTTCGACCGCGACTTCGCGCCCGTCACGCTGGTCGTCACCTTCCCCAACCTGCTGCTCGTGCACCCCGACGTGCCGGTGCGCACGGTCGCCGACGTGATCGCGATGGCGAAGGCCAAGCCCGGCGGGGTGGACTGGGCATCCTCGGGCAACGGCTCCAACCAGCATCTCTCGATGGTGCTGTTCGCGCGCGCGGCCGGCATCACGGTGAACCACATTCCCTATCGTGGCGGCGGCCCGGCGATCGCCGACGTGATCGCCGGCAATGTGCCGTTCGTGTTCGGTGCCGCCTCGGGCCAGACCGGGCACGTGCTGGCCGGGCGGGTGCGCGCGGTCGGCCATACCGGTGCGGGCCGGCTCGCTGCTCTGCCCGACGTGCCGCCGATCGCCGACACCCTGCCGGGCTTCGAGGCGCTGGACTGGCAGGGCGTGTTCGTCCGCTCCGGCACGCCGCGGCCGATCGTCGAGCGGCTCTCGGCCGCGATCGGCGCGGTGCTGCGCGAGCCCGCGATCCGCCAGCGCATCCTCTCCTTCGCCGCCGAGCCGCGGCCGATGACACCGGACGAATTCGCCGTGTTCTTCGCTGCCGAGCGGCGCAAATGGACGAGCCTGATCCGCGAGGCGAACATCACCCTGGAGTAGCCTCGATGCGCGGAGGTCGCGCGACGATTTGATCCCAACGCCGCGTCAGACAGCTTTCGCGGCGCGCGCGATCGCCTCGACAACCGCCGCGTCCGCTGCGAGCGACGTGGTCAGCGCCACCAGCAGGGTCATGTGACCGGCATCGGCGCGCAGCAGCACTGCGGCCTCTCCGCCGCCGGCGCGGATCGCTTCGGCAAGGCGCTGCGTGTTGCGCGCCGTCACCAGCGTGTCGCCTTCGGCCGCGACCAGCGTGATGGGCGGCGCGCCCCTGGCGTGGCGCGCGGCCAGCGCCACCGGCCGATGCGCATCCGGCGGGTCGGCGGCGGCGAAGATCGCGTCGTAAGGCGCGCTTCGGAGTGGCTCGACGCCCGTCACCCCCGCGATCGAGACGACCCCGGCGAGGTCGCGCGGCACGATCCCATGCGCGCCCAGCCAGCGCGGATCGAGCGCGAGCGTCAGCGCGATGTGGCCGCCGGCCGAGTGGCCCGCGAGCGCGATGCGTTCGGGATCGACGCCGATCCGCGCCGCGTTCGCGCGCACCCACGCCACCGCCGCCGCCCCATCCTGCGGATAGGCGGGCCATGCGGCCTCGGGGAACAGCCGATAGTCGGGCAGCACGGTGACGAGCCCGCGCCGCGTCAAGGTGCCGGCCACGAACCGGTACGATGCGCGCGAGCCGGACGACCAGCCGCCGCCGTACCAGAACACGACGGCGGGTGCGGCGACGGCGCCAGGTGGGGCGAACACGTCGAGGCGCTGGCGCGGATGGCGTCCGAAGGCCGCGTCGGCCACCAGCGGCTCGGGCGGTGCGGCCGAGAGCGCGTTCACCGCGGCGAGCCCGCCATCGGCGAGGCTGACGCCGCATCCCGGCAAGGCGAGCAGCGTGAGGGCAGAGGCGCGGAGTAGCGTACGGCGCGACGGCATCGCGTCCGCATCGCTGCCGGCCCCGCGGCGGTCAACGCACGTCTGCGCGCGTAACCCGCGCCGGCAAGGCGGCGAACTCCGGGCGAGCCCATGCGGAGGAGCTGCGATGCGCCGTTTCACGATTGTCGCCTTCCTGGCCGGCGGTGTGCTCGGCGCCGGTGCCGGGGTCGCCATCGGCCTCTTCGCCTTCCCCTTCCTGTTCCCGCCGTCGCCGGCGATGGAGACGCTCGCGGAGGCCGAGCGCGAGCGCACCATCGCCACCGGCACGTTCATCCACGCCGACCCCGCCGATCGGCTGCATCACGGCAGCGGCCGCGTGACCGTCACCGAACGATCGGTGTTCCTCGAGTCCGACTTCGATGTCGGGCCCGGTCCTGACTTCCACGTCTATCTGGTGGCGCATCCCGAGGAGCGCCGCTCGGCCGATGTGCGCGCCGCCGACTTTGTCGATCCTGGCCGGTAGCGCGCGTTCCAGGGCAGCCAGCGCCACGCGATTCCGGATGGCGTCGAGCGCGCGCGCTACGCGAGCGTGGTGGTCTGGTGCCGGCAGTTCTCGGTGCTGATCTCGCCCGCCGACCTCAAGCGTGTGGTCGCCATGCGATGACGGGCTATCCCCAGAGCGCCGCCTCGGGAGGATGGACGAGGCTGCCCTCGTAGCGAAGCCCAGGGTCGCGGTCGGCGGCCAGCAGCAGCGGCCCGTCGATGTCTACGAAGTCCACGCCCTGCGCCACGAGATGCGCCGGCGCCATCGACAGGCTGGTGGCCAGCATGCAGCCGACCATGACGCGGAACCCCATCCGTTGCGCCGCCGCCTTCAGACGAAGCGCCTCGGTCAATCCGCCGGTCTTGTCGAGCTTGATGTTCACCACCTGGTAGAGGCCGACCAGCCGATCGAGCGTTGCCGTCTCGTGACAAGACTCGTCGGCGCCGAGCGGCAGCGGAAACGATTTCCCCCGCAACGCCTCGTCCTTGTCCGCGTGCAGCGGCTGCTCCAGCATCTCGACGCGCAGCTCCGCCAGGATCGGCGCGATCCGCTCGACCTCCTCAAGCGTCAGCGCCTCGTTGGCATCGACGATGATGCGCGCCTCGGGCGCGTTCGCGCGCACCGCGGCGACGCGCTCGGGATCGGCGCCGTCGCCGGTGAGCTTCAGCTTCAGGAGTGGCCGATCGGCAGCCGCCTTCGCGGCCTCGCCCATCGCCTCTGGCGTGTCGACGGAGAGGGTATAGGCCGTGATCAGCGGCTTCGGCGCATCGAGCCCGGCGAGTTCCCACACCCGCTTGCCCGCCTGCTTCGCCTCCAGATCCCACAGCGCGCAGTCGATGGCGTTGCGCGCGGCCCCGGCCTTCATCGCGCGCTGCAAGCCCTCGCGTCGCAGCCCGCCGGCGATCGACGGCCCCATGGCGGCGATCGCGGCCGCCACATCCTCGACCGTCTCGCCGTAGCGCGCATAGGGCGTGCACTCCCCCTGGCCGATGATGCCGTCCTGCTCGATCTCGCACACGACCAGGCGCGCCTCGGTGCGTGCACCGCGGCTGATGCGGAACGAGCCCTTGAGGCGGAAGACCTCCTCGCGTACGGAGAGCTTCGCCACCATCGTCACATCGCCTTGAGCACATCGACGATCTTCGCGCAGCCTGTGCGCGACGGGTCGATCGTCGGCATCCCGAAGCGCCGCTCGGTCTCGGCGATCTCGCGCAGCGCCGCCGCCTCGCTCATGTGCTGTGTGTTCAGACTGATGCCGATCACCTTGGCCGCCGGGTTGGTGATGCGCGCCGCTGCCTCGTGCGCGACGATCGTCTCGGCGATGCCGGGCACCGGACGGTCGCCGAGCCCGCGCATGGTGCGCCGCGTCGGGTCATGCACCATCACCATCGCGTCGGGCTGCGCGCCCATCGTGAGCCCGACCGTCACCCCGGCGTAGGAGGGATGCAGCACGGTCGCCTGGCCTTCGACGATATCCCAGTGATCGGGGTCGTTGGCGGGGCAGAGCATCTCCACCGCACCGGAAATGAAATCCGCCACCACGGCGTCGAGCGGAATCCCTGATCCGGCGATCAGGATCCCGGTCTGGCCGGTGGCGCGAAACGTCGCCTTCATCCCGGCCGCCTGCATGTCGCGCGCGAGCGCGAGCGCGGTGAACATCTTGCCGATCGAGCAGTCGGTGCCGATGGTGAGCACGCGCTTGCCCGGGCGCTTCACCCCCGTGCCGACCGGAAAGGTGTCCTTCGGGTGGCGTACGTCGTGGATCTGACGGCCGTGCAGCTTTGCGGCCTCGGCCACCGCGGGCTGGTCGGCGATCCGGTCGTGCAGGCCCGAGGCGATGTCCATGCCGAGCTCGATGGCGCGGATCATCAGCTTCTGCCACTCGGCGTTGATCCGGCCGCCGCGTGTGGTGGTGCCGATCAGCAGCGTCTTCGCACCGCGCTCCGCCGCCTCCTCCAGCGTCAGGTCGGGCAGACCGGCATCGGCCTTGCAGCCGGGCAGGCGCAACTGGCCGACGCAGGCATCGGGGCGCCATTGGGCCACGCCGACGCCGGTCTTGCCGGCGAGCTGGTCATGCGCCTCGCCGAGGAAGATCAGATAGGGCGTGCGGATCTGAAGCAAGACAGGGCCTCCGGGACGGGACGGCGGACGCTACTGGCGATGCGCGCGCGCGTCGAGGGTGGCGCGCACGGTGGCGAGCGCATCCTCGGCGACGGTGACCGGCAGGGTGAGCACGAGGAAGGAGAGCGTCTTGCCATGGCCGTCCAGGTTGAGCGCGGCGTTCACCCCGCCTTCCAGCACGTCGTCGATCACCAGGTTGAGCGCGTGCAGGTTCGGCAGGAGATACCGCCGCACCGCCGAGGGGCGGCGATGTGCGAACAGCGTGGCCACGCGCTCCTCGGTCACCTGCAGGGCCAGGGCGTCCCAGACATCCGCATGATGTGCGATCACCGCGACGTTCAGCCGGTTCCCCTTGTCGCCGGTGCGCGCATGAGCGATCGCGTGGAGCGGCACGGTGATCACGGCGACACCATCGCGACGCTTGGATGGACGAGGTCGCGGGGGATCAGCGCCGAGGTGGTGGCAACGCGGCGCGTCACGGAGGTGCGCACGCCGCCGCCGCCGGCCGGGCCGCAGCAGTAGAGGCTCAGCACCTCGCGCGCGGCGGCTTCGGCCGCGCTGCGGTTCTCGGCGAGGGCAGCAAGGCGTACCCGCACCTCGCCGTCGGGCGGTGCCGGCGCCCCGCGCGTGCCATCGTCGCTGTCGAACACGGCCTGGAGCCCGAGGAGATCGATCCGGAGCCGTATCGGCAGCGTGGCGACGCGCGCGCGCAGCGTGGACGCCGCGAGCCGCGCACGCGCGAGGGCGTTCGGCCCGGCATAGCTGATCTCGCCCTCGCCCAGATACCCGCCCTCGGTGCTCACGGTGACCTTCAGCGTTGGCGGGCGCGCGCGTCCGCGCGCACCGCGCAGCACCACCGTATCGCGCGCCGTCTCCGCCACCGTCACGCCGGTGATGTCGAGCGTGACATCGGGCGTCAGATAGGCGGCCGGGTCGTGCACCTCGTAGAGGATCTGCTCGGTGACGGTGCGGCGATCCACCAGCCCACCCGGCGTATCCGCCTTGGTGACGGTGATCGTCCCGTCGGCCGTGACCTCGACGATGGGAAAGCCGATCGCCTCCGGCGCGGGGACGTCCTTCACGCCCGGATCACCGAAGTACCCGCCCGTCACCTGCGCGCCGCACTCGAGCAGATGCCCGGCGAGCGTGCCGACGGCGAGCGCGTCGAGGTCGTGCTCGCGCCAGCCGAAATGCGCGATCAGCGGCCCGAGCGCGAGGGCGGGATCGGCGATCCGGCCGGTGACGACGATCTGGGCGCCCGCGCGCAGTGCCTGGGCGATCGGGAAGGCGCCGAGATAGGCATTGGCGGCGATGATCGGTCGCGCCGGCCGCGCGCCGCCTTCCCAGGCGATGCGCAGATCGTCCAGCACTTCGTGCACGTCGTCGCCTTCGATCACGGCGATGCGCGGCGTCGCGAGGCCGAGATCCCCCGCGAGCCGCGCGATCGCCGCGGCCGCGCCGCGCGGATTGGCCGCGCCGAAATTGCCGATGATCGGGATGCCGGCAGCGAGGCAGAGCCCGAGCACCGGCCGCAGCAGCGGCAGCAGCGCCGGCTCGTAGCCGGCTTCGGGGCTGGTCTCGCGCGCCAGCACGCCCAGAGCCAGCGTGCGCTCGGCCAGCGTCTCGAATGTCATCGCCGCCGGCCCACCGCGCGCGATCAGTGTGCGCACCACCGGCTCGGCGACATCCAGCCGGTCACCCGAGAACCCCGCGCCGTTGCCGATCAGGAGGGAAGGAGCCATCAGCGCCGAAGGCTAGACGCGCACGGCCCGGCCTGCCAGCCTGCGCCTCCATCGCGAAGGGAGAGACCATGGCCGGCACACGCGAGGCGGCGATCGCGCGCGCCACCCAACTGTTCGACAGCGGCACGTTCCGCGCAACGCTCCAGGAGCTGGTGGCGATTCCCTCGACCAGCCAGGAGGAGGCACACCGGCCCGACCTCGACCGCTATCTCGACGGCGCGCTGCGCGCCTGGCTGGAGCGGCTCGGCTTCGCGGTCACGGTGCACCGGAACCCGCGCCCGGCGCTCGGCCCGATCCTTACCGCCACGCGCCACGAGGGCGACGGCCTGCCGACCGTGATCACCTACGGCCACGGCGACACGGTGCGCGGGCTCGAGGATCAGTGGTCGCCCGGACTCTCGCCCTGGACCATCACCGAACGGGACGGCCGATGGTATGGCCGCGGCGTGGTGGACAACAAGGGCCAGCACGCGCTGAACCTCGCGGCGCTCGAAGCGGTGCTCGCCGAACGCGGCAGGCTCGGCTTCAACCTCAAGCTGGTGATCGAGACGGCCGAGGAGCGCGGCTCCGGCGGCCTGCGGGAGTTCGTCGCCGCCAACAAGGACCTGCTGGCCGCCGATGTGCTGATCGGCTCGGACGGCCCGCGCGTGGACCCCGAGGTGCCGACCATCAAATGCGGCACGCGCGGCACGTTCCATTTCGACCTCGTCGTCAACCTGCGGCCGGGCGGCGTGCATTCCGGCCACTGGGGCGGGCTGACGCGCGATCCGGCGATCATCCTCGCCCACGCCCTCGGCGCGATCATGGACCGCAACGGCAGGATCCTGGTGCGCGACTGGCTGCCCAAGGGCGGGCTGCCGCCGGACGTGAAGCGGGCGCTCGAAGGCTGCCCGCTCGGCGGCGCGGGCGAGGCGGCGACCATCGACGAGGGCTGGGGGGAGCCCGGGCTGACGCCGGCCGAGAAGATCTACGGCTGGAACAGCTTCATCGTGCTGGCGATGATCTCGGGCAAGCCGGACGGGCCGGTGAACGCGGTCGCGCCGAA
>CALKJX010000354.1 GCA_937995555.1 uncultured Elioraea sp. | reverse complement strand
GCGGTGACGCAGCGTTGCGACGCGACCGTGCCGGAGCAGGTCGAGGCGCTGTTCGCGGCGATGGACGCGGCCCTCGGCGGGCCGCCCGATGTCGTGGTGTTCAACGCGAGCCACCGCGTGCGCGGCCCGCTCGTGACGCTCGATCCGGCCGAGGTCGCGCGCACGCTCATGGTCTCGGCCTTCGGCGGGTTCCTCGTCGCGCAGGCGGCGGCGAAGCGGATGGCGCCTTCGGCCAAGGGGGCGATCCTGTTCACCGGCGCCTCGGCCAGCGTGAAGGGCTATCCGGAGTCCGCCCCCTTCGCCATGGGCAAGTTCGCGCTGCGCGGGCTCGCGCAGAGCCTCGCGCGCGAGCTCCAGCCGCAGGGCATCCATGTCGCGCATGTGGTGATCGACGGCGGCATCCGCTCGGCGCGCCGGCCCGAGCCCGCGGACGCGCCGGACAGCCTGCTCGACCCGGACGCGATCGCGCGCAGCTATCTCGATCTGCTGCGCCAGGACCGCAGCGCCTGGGCCTGGGAGATCGAGCTGCGGCCGTGGGTGGAGCGGTTCTGAGCCTGGTGCGGGCGGTCGGGGTCGAACCGACACTCCCCTCGCGGGGAACCGGATTTTGAGCCCGGCGCGTCTGCCAATTCCGCCACGCCCGCATCCGCCGGCTGCATAGCGCAGCCGGCCGCCCGCGCCTACTCCCGCGCAAGCCCCAGCGCGGCGATCGTGCCCTTGTTCGCCTCGCTCTCGGCGACGAAGCGCTCGCGGAACGCAGCGCCGGGCGCGAACCGCGCGACGGCCGCAAGCCGGCTGGCCGCGGTGCGGAAGGTCTCGGACGTCACACCCGTCTCGCACGCCGCCTCTAGCCTCGCCGCGATCGCATCCGGCAGCCCGTCGGGGGCGACCAGCCCGCCATGCGAGGCGCCCTCGATCGGCACGCCGACCTCCGTCAGCGTCGGCGCCTCGGGGAACGACGACAGCCGCTCGCGCGAGAACGCCGCCAGCACCGGCAGGTTGTTGTTGGTGGGGATGGTCGGGCTCTCGACGAAGACCATGATCTGCCCGCCGAGCGCCGCCTGCGCCATCGGCCTCGCCCCCTGATAGGGCAAATGCAGCGCCTTCACGCCCAACGCGTTCAGCAGTTGCGCCATCAGCAGGTGCTGCGTGCTGCCCTGGCCGGGCGAGCCGTACACCAGCGCCTCGTCGGCCGACTTCGCGTGCGCCACCATCCCCGCGTAGTCGCGGAACGGCGCGTTCCGCCCCAGCACCAGCACCTGCGGGTTGTCATAGACGAGGCAGATGCAGCGCAGCCTCTCGGCGGAATACTGCAACCGGTTCAGGTGCGGCTGCGCGGTGACCGGATTGTTCGGCACCATCGCGATCGTGTAGCCGTCGGGCCGCGCGCGGGCGAGCTCCATCGTTCCGATCGTGCCCGCTGCCCCGCCGCGATTGACGATCACCACCGGCTGGCCGAGCGCCTTGGAGAGTTCCGGCTGCAATGCGCGCGCCATCAGATCGGTGTTGTCGCCGGGCGGATAGGGCACGATCAGCGTGATCGCGCGCGTCGGGTAGTCCTGCGCGAACGAGGCGCCGGCGGACAGGGCAAGCGCGGCAAGACACGCGACGGTCCGGCTCGGCACGATCGTTCCTCCCTCGGTGCGCGCCTCGTGCGGGCGCGGCGTCCCGCTGCCATCACGCGCCCGCCCGGTCGAGCGATGCGCTATGCCGGGATCGGATCGACCAGGCGAGCGAGCCGCACCGCGGTGTGGCCGCGGCAGGTGCGCAGGGACGGCATCACCAGCAGGCAGTCGTCATGCGGCGTGCGGATCTCGGCCTCGCCGTCGAGCGCGATCAGCGTGTTGCGTCCGCGGACGATGTCGCCGCCGCGATAGGGGTGCACGAACGCGAATTCGTTCGTCTGCGCGGTGACGGTGCGCGTCACCTGGGCGAACCGGACCGGGCCGGCATCGAGCGGCGCCTCGGTGATGCGCGCCGCCCCCTGCGCGTCGATCTGTCCGGTCGCGAGCAGCAGCCGTGCCACCGTCGCCGCCATCGTCTCCACCGTTTCGGGCACCCAATGCTGGCCCGCCTCCACCAGGATCGCCACGCGCGGCGAGCCCGGATCGGCGAAGGGGCGGTAGTCGATCAGCCGTCGCCCGCCGGAGTGCCCCTCGTCGCCCACCACCAGCGGCGGCACCCCGACCGCGAGCGCCAGCTTGCGCCCCTTCTCGGGCTGGCCCGCGATCAGCAGCGGCTCGCTCTCCCACAGCATCGAATGCAGATCGAGCAACACATCCACCGTGTCGATCAACGGGCGCATCGCGCGCGCGCGCCGCAGTTCCGAGGTTTCGGTGCCGCCGTCCAGCACGGCGCGGCACCAGATGCGGTTGAGGTCCTCGTCCACATAACGGCTGGCGGTCGGGTTGGCGGGATCGAAGCGCGCGAAGGCGTCGAGATTGGCGAAGCCGAGGCTGAGCCTGCCGCGCAGCGGGGTGATGCCGCGCTCGAGCAGGCGCACCAGCACCAGCGCGCCTGCGATCTCGTTGCCGTGCACCAGCGCGGTGATCGCCGTGTGGGGCCCGGGCTGCGCACCGGCGACGGTCCAGAACCCCCGCAGCCCGGCATTGCCGGCCAGCCACGGCGTCAGATCCGGGACCGGGATCTCGACCCGCCGGCGGGGGACGATGAGGGTCCGTGCGATCATGCAGGCGTCAGGTGGCCAGGCGATCGGCGAGACGCGCGAGGAACGCCGAGCAGGCCGCGAGCTCGCTCTCGGCGATCCATTCGTCCGGCGTGTGCGCCTGGGCGATGTCGCCCGGGCCGCAGACGATCGCCGCCATGCCGGCCTCCTGGAAGATGCCGCCCTCGGTGCCGTAGGCGACGCGGCCGGCCTCGTTCGCGCCGGTGAGCGATCGCACCAGGTCGGCGAGCGGATGATCCTCGGCCAGGTCCATGCCGGCGAGCCGCGGCCGTTCGAGGAACTCGATCGCCGCACCCGGATGCACCGCGCGCATCGGCGGCAGCAGCACGGTCTCGGCGTAGCCGCGCAGCTCGTCGAGCAGGTCCCGGGCATCATGCGCTGGGATGTGGCGGTACTCGAACACGATCTCGGCCTCGTGCGGGACGATGTTCAGCGCCGAGCCCGAGCGGAACACGCCGGCGTGGCAGGAGGTCCAGGGCGGATCGAAGCGCGCATCGTGCGGCCCGCCGGCGATGATGCGCGCCTGCTGGCGGTTGAGGAACGACACGATCTCGGCGCCCACATGCAGGGCGTTCACCGCCCGATCGGGGCGCGAGGAGTGGCCGGCGAGGCCGATGACGCGGCAGGTCGCCGACACCTTGCCCTTGTGGCCGAGGATCGGCTTCATCGACGACGGCTCGCCGACGATCACCATCTCCGGGCGCACCGGCAGCCCGGCGAGATCGGCCGCCAGCACGCGCGCGCCGTGGCAGCCCACCTCCTCGTCATAGGTGAAGCAGAGGTGGATCGGCCGCTTCAGCCCGCGCGCCAGGAACGCGGGCACCATGGCGAGGCAGGCCGCGACGAAGCCCTTCATGTCCGAGGTGCCGCGGCCATAGAGCCGGCCATGCGCGCGGCGCAGCCGGAACGGATCGGAAGACCAGTCCTGCCCTTCCACCGGCACGACATCGACATGGCCGGAGAGCGCGACACCCGGCACATCCTGCGGCCCGATCGTCGCGTAGAGATTCGCCTTGGTGCCGGTGGGGTCGTGGGTGAGTCGCGACTCGACACCGTGCGCCGCCAAGTAGTCCTTGATGAAGGCGATGCAGGCGAGATTGCTGTTGCGGCTGGTGGTGTCGAAGGACACCAGCCGATCGAGCAATGCGACCGTGTCGCGCACGCGCGCGTCGGCGGGGCCCCGATCAGCGATGGCAACAGGCGTCATGCAAATCCTCCGCCACCATCATCCGTGCCCGGATCGGGAGGTCAACCCGAGGGGGCGGCCGGACGCGATGACGGCGGCGCGAGCACGCCGCGCCGCCGCGCTCCGCGTCAATCCGTGACGCAATGTACCGGGACGGAACCGTCGCTCACCCGCCGGCGGCGAAGGCGGCGATCCCCGTCTGCGCGCGCCCGAGGATCAGCGCGTGCACGTCGTGCGTGCCCTCGTAGGTGTTCACCGTCTCGAGGTTCATCACGTGGCGGATCACGTGATACTCGTCGACGATGCCATTGCCGCCATGCATGTCGCGGCTCACCCGCGCGATGTCGAGCGCCTTGCCGCAGTTGTTGCGTTTGAGCATCGAGATCATCTCGGGCGCGACCTTGCCCTCGTCCCACAGCCGTCCGAGCCGCAGCACCGCGTGCAGCCCGAGCGTGATCTCCGTCTGCATGTCGGCGAGCTTCTTCTGGATGAGCTGGGTCGCCGCCAGCGGACGGCCGAACATCTTGCGCTCGAGCGTGTAGCTGCGCGCGGCGTGCCAGCAGAACTCGGCTGCGCCGAGCACGCCCCAGGCGATGCCGAAGCGCGCGTTGTTGAGGCAGGAGAACGGTCCCTTCAGCCCCTTCACGCCGGGCAGCAGCGCATCCTCACCCACCTCGACATCCTGCATCATGATCATGCCGGTGATCGAGGCGCGCAGCGAGAACTTGCCCTCGATCTTGGGCGCGGTCAGCCCCTTCATCCCCTTCTCCAGGATGAAGCCGCGGATCTCGCCCGCGTCGTCCTTGGCCCAGACGATGAACACGTCGGCGATCGGCGAGTTCGAGATCCAGGTCTTGGAGCCGTTCAGCACATAGCCGTTCGCCGTCTTCTTCGCGCGGGTTCGCATGCTGCCGGGATCGGAACCGGCATCGGGCTCGGTCAGGCCGAAGCAGCCGACCCATTCGCCGGTCCGCAGCTTCGGCAGGTACTTGTCCTTCTGCGCCTCCGAACCGAACGCCCAGATCGGATACATCACGAGCGAGGACTGCACCGACCAGGCGGAGCGGTAGCCGCTGTCCACCCGCTCGATCTCGCGTGCGATCAGCCCGTAGGCGACGTAGGAAATGCCGGCGCAGCCATGGCTGTCGAGCGTGGCGCCGAGGAAGCCCATCTCGCCGTATTCGTTCATGATCTCGCGGTCGAAGCGCTCGTGGCGGTTCGCCTCCAGCACGCGCGGCATCAGCTTCTCCTGCGCGTAGTCGCGCGCGGAGTCGCGGATCATCCGTTCGTCCTCGGTGAGGAGTTCCTCGAACAGCAGCGGGTCCTCCCACGTGAACTTGGCGAGGGAGCGCTTCTTGCTGACGGGCGTGATGACATTCATGGCGGGGCCTCCGCGTGGTTTCAGTGTGGAGTATAGCCAAGGAAGACCGGGGGACCACGCTGGTCCCCCGGACC
>CALKJX010000353.1 GCA_937995555.1 uncultured Elioraea sp. | reverse complement strand
CGCATGCCTGGTGCGCGGTCTATGTGTCCGGCGCCGGCCGGATGGAGTTCGACCCCACCAACGGCCTGATCGCCGGTCGCAACCTGATCCGTGTCGCGGTCGCGCGCACGCCCGAGCAGGCGGTGCCGATCGCCGGCTCCTGGAGCGGCGCGCCGGTGAGCTTCCTCGGGCTGGACGCGGACGCCGAAGTCGCGGTCGAGGCCGCGGCTCAGTAGAGCCGGTCGCGGTAGCCGACCAGCGTATCGGCCTCGGCGGCGTCGGGGTCGATGCCCCCGAGCTGATCGGCGACGATCCGCCCGATCGGCGGGATCGTGCCCGGCTGCAGGTGGCGTTCCGGGTTCCAGAGCTCGCTCCGGATCAGCGCCTTGCCGCAGTGGAAGAAGACCTCCTCGACCGAAACCACCAGGGCCGAGGACGGCAGCTTGCCCTGTGCGGGCATCTCGGCGAGCAGGTCGGGCTCGGTGCTGATCCGCGCACGCCCGTTCACGCGCAGCGTCTCGCGCACGCCGGGGACCATGAACAGCAGCCCGACACGCGGGTTCTCGGCCACGTTCAGCAGCGTATCGACGCGGTTGTTGCCGCGCCGGTCCGGCAGCGCGAGGGTGGTCTCGTCGAGCACGCGCACGAAGCCCGGCGCATCGCCGCGCGGGGTCGCGTCGCACCGGCCGCGCGCATCGGCCGAGGCGACGATGCAGAACGGCGAGAGCGCGATGAAACGGCGCGCCCAGGCATCGAGCCGGGTGACCGTCTTGGCGGCGGCAAGCGCGCGGACCTCGCCATAGTGCGCGCGCACGGCCGCGGGCGTGGACAGGCCATCGGCCGACGGCGCGGCATCGTCATGCGCGCCGCGCGGCACCACCTGCATGCGCGTGATCGTCACCGGGCCGGCGCGCAGCAGGTTCATCGCCGAGACGATCATCTCGGCGAGACGTTCGGGCGTGATGGCCTCGCCCGGGATATCGAGCAGGAAGTCCTTCGCCTCGAGATGCCCGCCATAGGCGAAGTCGACGCGTGCATCGAACTTCACGCGGAAGCGGCTGGTCGGGTCCGGCCGGTAGGGCGGCGCGTCGGGGGCGGGCGTCAGGGTGAGGGGCCGCACCATCCGTCCCTCAATGGCTCAAGGCCTGCACGATCTCCTCGGTCATCTTCTTCGCATCGCCGAACAGCATCATTGTGTTCGGCCGGAAGAACAGCTCGTTGTCCACGCCCGCGTAGCCCGAGCCCATCGAGCGCTTCACGAACAGCACCGTCTTCGCCTTGTCCACCTCCAGGATCGGCATGCCGTAGATCGGCGAGGCCGGATCGGTCTTGGCGGCGGGGTTGGTGACGTCGTTCGCGCCGATCACGTAGGCGACGTCGGCGGTGGCGAAGTCGTTGTTGATCTCCTCGAGCTCGAACACCTCGTCATAGGGCACGCTCGCCTCGGCGAGCAGCACGTTCATGTGCCCAGGCATGCGGCCGGCGACGGGGTGGATGGCGTACTTCACCTCGACGCCCTCCTTCTTCAGCAGGTCCGCCATCTCGCGCAGCGTGTGCTGCGCCTGCGCCACCGCCATGCCGTAGCCCGGCACGACGATCACCTTGGAGGCGTTCTTCATGATGAAGGCGGCATCCTCGGCCGCGCCGGCGCGCACGCTGCGCTCGCCGCCGGCCGTGGCCGCCGCACCCGCGGTCTCGCCGCCGAAGCCGCCCAGCAGCACGTTGATGATGCTGCGGTTCATCCCCTTGCACATGATGTAGGAGAGGATCGCGCCGGCCGCGCCGACCAGGGCGCCGGCGATGATCAGCATCAGGTTGCCGACCGTGAAGCCGATGCCCGCCGCCGCCCAGCCCGAGTAGCTGTTCAGCATCGAGATCACCACCGGCATGTCGGCGCCGCCGATCGGGATGATGATCAGGAAGCCGATCGCGAAGGCGAGGATCGCCAGCAGCCAGAACAGCGCATGGCTCTCGGTCGCGACGAAGATCACCGTCAGCACCAGGATCACGATCGCCAGCACGAGGTTCAGCATATGCTGCTGCGGGAAGGTGATCGGCGCGCCCGACATGATGCCCTGGAGCTTGGCGAAGGCGATCACCGAGCCCGAGAAGGTGATCGCGCCGATCACGAGCCCGAGGCTCATCTCGATCAGGCTCGCGGTCCTGATCGCGCCGACCGTGCCGATGCCGAAGGATTGCGGCGAGTAGAGTGCAGCCGCGGCGACGAACACGGCCGCCATGCCGACCAGGCTGTGGAACGCCGCGACCAGCTGCGGCAGCGCCGTCATCTGGATGCGACGGGCGATGATCGTGCCGATCGTGCCGCCGATCACCACGGCGAGCAGGATCCAGGCATAGCCACCCATGCCAGGACGGGCCAGTGTCGCCAGCACGGCGAGCCCCATCCCCACCATGCCGTACACCACCCCGGCGCGCGAGGTCTCGGGATGCGACAGGCCGCGCAGCGCGAGGATGAAGCAGACGGACGCGACCAGGTAGGCGAGCGTCGTGACGGCGGCACCCATGGCGCTCAGCTTCCCTTCTTGCGGAACATCGACAGCATCCGGTGGGTCACCAGGAAGCCGCCGAAGATGTTCACCGACGCGAGCAGCACGGCGAGGAAGCCGAACACCTGCGCGATCGTGTCCTCGGCAAGCCCGACGGCGAGCAGGCCGCCGACCACGATCACCGAGGAGATGGCGTTGGTCACACCCATCAGCGGCGAGTGCAGCGCCGGGGTGACGTTCCAGACCACGTAGTAGCCGACGAAGCAAGCGAGCAGGAAGATCGTCAGCAGGAACAGGAAGGGCTCGGCCACCTCGGCCACGGGCTGCGCCGCGGCGGCCGCCTCCAGCGCGAGCGCCTGCGCACGCTCGGCGAGTGCAGCCGCCTCGCGGGCGATCTCGCCCGCCCTCTGGGCAATGTCGCTCATGCTTGGGTCCCCTCGGTCACGCGGCCGCGGCCGGCTTGTCGGCGAATTGCGGATGCACCACGACGCCGCCCCTGGTCAGCGCCACGCCCTGGACGATCTCGTCCCCGGGCTTCAGGTCCGGCTTCCTGCCCTCCTTGTCCCAGAACGCGGTCAGGAAGGTCAGCAGGTTGCGCGCATAGAGCGCCGAGGCCGCAACCGGGATCCGGCCGGGCCAGTTGCGCCAGCCGAGGATGGTCACGCCGTTCGGCGTGACCACGCGTTCGCCCGGCTTCGTCAGCGCACAGTTGCCGCCGGCGTCGGAGGCGATGTCGACGATCACGCTGCCGGGCTTCATCGACGCCACCATCTCGGCGGAGATGATCTTCGGCGCCGTGCGGCCCATGGTCAGCGCGGTGCAGATGACGATGTCCTGCTTCTTCACCGTCTCGGCCATCAGCTCGGCCTGGCGGCGGCGGAAATCCTCGCTCATCTCCTTGGCGTAGCCGCCCGCCGTCTGGGCGGCCTTGGTCTCGTCGGTCTCGACGCCGACGAAAGTCGCGCCGAGCGACTTGATCTCCTCCTTGGCCGCCGGGCGGACGTCGGTCGCGGAGACGCGCGCGCCGAGGCGCCGGGCGGTGGCGATCGCCTGGAGCCCCGCCACACCGGCGCCGAGCACGAACACGCTCGCCGGTGCGACGGTGCCGGCCGCGGTCATCATCATCGGGAAGGAGCGGCCGTACTCGACCGCCGCCTCGATCACGGCGCGGTATCCGGCGAGGTTTGCCTGCGAGGAGAGCACGTCCATGCTCTGCGCGCGGGTGATGCGCGGCAACAGCTCCATCGCGCAGGCGTCGATTCCGCGCTCCGCATAGGCGGCGACCCGGCCCGTATCCTCCCAGACGCTCAGCGTGCCGACCAGCAGCGCCCCGCGGGGGATGAGCGCCAGGTGATCGATCTCCCCTTCGCCGGGGCCGAGCGGGGCGCGCACGCAGAAGACGATGCCCGCACCGCCGAGGGCCGCCGCCGGGTCCGGGGCGATCTCGGCGCCGGCGGCGGCGAACTCGGCATCGGGGATGGAAGCCCGCTCCCCCGCCCCGGCCTCCACCGCGACCGTCAGGCCCAGCCCGATCAGCTTCTTCACGGTCTCGGGCGTGGCCGCCACCCTGGCCTCGCCCGGACGGCGTTCCTTCAGCACCGCAAGGCGCATTCCAGACCCCTATTCCTGCTGGGCGGGGCCGCGACGGCCCCGCAAGGAGAACGCCATGCAACCTGCCTGATGCCACGGGGTTCAGGCAAGGGCGGGTTCACGCCCTCGACAACGGCGGCGGGATCGGAAATACCCCTGGTCAATCGGGTTCGAGGAGGCACAATCATATGCATCGGGTCGAGATCGGCGGGGTGCGGATCGCCCAGGCGCTGGCGGCGTTCGTCGCCGAGGAGGCTGCGCCGGGGACCGGGATCGATCCGGCCGCGTTCTGGACCGGCTACGGCGCCATCCTGCGCGAGCTCGGCCCCCGGAATGCCGCGCTGCTGGCCAAGCGGGACGCGCTGCAGGCGAAGATCGATGCGTGGCACGCGGCGCGGCGTGGCCAGCCGCACGACCCGGCGGCCTACGAGGCGTTCCTGCGCGAGATCGGCTACCTGCTGCCCGCGCCCGCCCCCTTCAAGGTGCGCACGGCCCATGTGGACGACGAGATCGCGCGCATCGCCGGGCCGCAGCTCGTCGTGCCGGTGT
>CALKJX010000352.1 GCA_937995555.1 uncultured Elioraea sp. | reverse complement strand
AAGGGCGGACAGAGCCGCGAGCGCTGGGTGCAGGAGGGCAAGCGGCGCAACCCTGGCCGGCTCAATGATCTCCGCCACATCGTCTACAAGGGCGCCGATGCGCCGTGGCGGCGCGCGCGCAAGAACCTCGGCCTGATGCTGCGCGAGGGGCTGCTCAAGGAGAACATCGACGGCGAGGCGCTCGAGTGGGCCTATCGCCGCCTGCTCGCCCGCCCTGAGCACCGCAAGATCCTGATGGTGATCTCCGATGGCGCGCCGGTCGATGACTCCACGCTGAGCGTGAACCCGGGCAACTACCTGGAACGGCATCTGCGTGACGTGATCCGCCGCGTCGATCGCGAGCGCCTGATCGAGGTCACCGCGATCGGCATCGGCCACGACGTCACGCGCTACTACCGCCGCGCGGTGACGATCGTCGATGCCGAGGAACTGGGCGGGACGATGATGAAGAAGCTCGCCGAGCTGTTCGAGGAGGATGCGGCCGAGGCGTGGCACCGCGCCGCCGCCGAGCGCGCCGCCCTGGTCGCCTGATCCTTTCGCGCCGCTTCATTCTCGCCGGCGGGCTGACCGGCGTCCTCGCATGGCCCGGCACGGCGACGCCGATCCCGGTCCGCACCGCGCCCCTGCCGCTGTCCGAGACCGAGGAGCCGCCCGACCGTCTCGGCCCGCTGCGCTTCATGGGCGCGCTCGACCTCCGCGCCGACCATCCCGACTTCGGCGGCTTCTCCGACCTGCTGCTCGACGCGGACCTGACCCTGCACGCGGTCAGCGATCGGGGCTCGGGGCTCACCGCGCGGCTGGTGCTGGATCAGGCGGGCGCGCCGGCGGGGCTCGCCGAGCCCCGGCTGTTTCCCCTGCTCGGCAGCCGGGGCCGTCCGCTCGACCGAGGCGCCTGGAGCGACGCCGAGGCGCTGGCGCGCCTGCCCGACGGGCGGTTCCTGATCGCCTTCGAGCGCCAGCACCGGATCATGCGCCACGACGCGCTCGACCACCCGGGCCGGCCGGTGCCGCCACCGCCAGGGCTTGCCGCGGCACCGAGCAATGGCGGCATCGAGGCGCTCACCGTGCTCGCCGACGGGCGGGTGCTGGCGATCGCCGAGCGCCTCGCGGGCAGCGCGCCGGCCACGATCGCTGGCTGGCTCGGCCCGGCCGACGGCCGCGCTTGGCACCGGCGCGACTGGCGCACCGACAGCCACTTCGTGCCGGTGGGCGCCGCCGCGCTGCCCGATGGCGGTGCGCTGGTGCTGGAGCGGCGGTTCGCCCGGCTCTCCGGCTTCGCGAGCCGGATCATGCGGCTGGAGGCCGCCGCCCTCGCCGCGCCGGTGCTGGCGGGGGTGGAGATCGCGCGCCTGGAGCCGCCGCTGCTTGCCGACAATTTCGAGGGCATCGCGGTCGCGCCGGCGGAGGAGGGACTGCACGTGGTCCTGATCTCGGACGACAACTTCCATTTCCTGCAGCGGACGCTGCTGCTGCTGTTCCGCTGCGACGCCGCCTGATGCATTCTCACAGCCTTACGGAATGCAACGGTGCCGGTTCCTGGCGCGCTCTGGGACAACGAGGCCGCGCGCCCGCGGTTGATCGCCCAGGCTTGCGCAACCGCCAGCGCATCGCCGCGGAACTGATGCGTGTGCGCATGGCGCTCGACGAGCGCCTGGAGGACGACGCGGAGGCGCGCATCGTCATGGTGCGCGATCCCGATGACGGACCGGGAGCGGACTTCTTCGAGGAGCACCACCTGATCCACGACATGGTCGCAGTGATGTCGGGCAACAGGTTCAACCCGCGCCGAATGCTGCGCCGCGCCTTCATCGACCGCGAGCTCAGGGACCGCAACGGGCCCGCGCGGTTCCACGACGTCATCGACATATCCGGGACCGGCGGCTGCCGCTCGACCACGCCCTGTTCCCCCCCCCCCTCGATGTACTGGGGGCCGTTCCGCAAGGCCCGGATCGAGCACGAGGCGTTCGAGGCACAGATCGGCGGTCGGGCGTCGGGGCGGATGTGCGACCCGTTCGACCACCGGCCGCGGAGCGTGACGCTGGACTTCGGCTGAGGCCGGTGCCGCCACGCCGGCAGGGGGATCAGGCCGCCGCCTTCTTCTCCGCTGCGCGGGCGATCCGGCGCTTCAGCGTCTTCGCCTCGTCGGTGAGCCTGCGGTCGGGCGTGTTCAGCAGCCAAGCATCGAGCCCGCCATTGTGCTCGATGGTCTTGATCCCGCGCGTGGTGAGCCGCAGCCGCACGGTCGTGCCGAGCACATCGCTCATGAGCGACGCCTCCTGCAGGTTGGGCAGGAAGCGCCGGCGGGTCTTGTTGTTGGCATGGCTGACATTGTTGCCCGTCAGCACACCCTTCCCGGTGACGCTGCAGCGACGCGCCATCACCCGTACTCCTCGGCTCGCGAAAGACCTGCGGGCGCCCATCAGGCGCCCGGTCGAAGGCGGGCCTATACGCCGTGCCCACCGGCCGGTCAAGCCGCGCGGGCGGGGCTCACCCCTGCGGCGGTTCGGGCTCGTGGAGTTCGCCCGCACGCACGCTCGCGATCGCGTTCTGGAGCACCTGGACGATCGCCTCGTCGCTCATCTGGCGCGAGAGCAGCCCGATCGCGCCGCCAAGCAGCGCCGAGGCCGCCGAGAGGGGCCCGATCTTCTGCTCCATCATGTACTCGATCGCCTTGTCCACCACCGAGCCGGCGTGGCTCAGATCCTGCGGCGCCTCGCCCATCGGGTCGGCCTGCATGCACGCTCTCCGTTTCTGCCAGCGCCTGACATGGGGAAGCGGGGGCGGCGGGGGAACCCCTGCCGGGCTATCCTGCGTCGCGGAGGGAGATCATGGCCATCATGCGCGCGATGGTTCTGGAGCGTCCGGGACGTCCCCTGGCGCTGCGCTGCCTGCCGGTGCCCGAACCCGGACCCGGGCAGCTCCGGCTGCGCGTTGCGGCCTGCGCGGTCTGCCGCACCGACCTGCACGTGGTCGATGGCGAGCTGCCCGACCCCGAGCCGGAGATCATCCCCGGCCACGAGATCGTCGGTCGGGTCGAGACGCTCGGGCCCGGGGTCGTCGGGTTCCGCGAGGGAGACCGGGTGGGCGTGCCCTGGCTCGGCGCCACCTGCGGTGCCTGCCGGTTCTGCCGCTCGGGTCGCGAGAATCTCTGCGAGGCAGCCCGCTTCACCGGCTATCAGATCGACGGTGGCTACGCCGAGCATGTGGTGGCGAACGCGCGGTTCTGCTTCCCGATCCCGGATTCCTATTCGGACGTGGAGGCGGCACCGCTGCTCTGCGCCGGCCTGATCGGCCATCGCGCGCTGCGCATGGCGGGCGACGCGCCCCGGCTCGGCCTGTACGGCTTCGGCGCCGCCGCGCACATCGTCGCGCAGGTGGCGCGCCACGAGGGGCGGCGCGTGTTCGCCTTCACCCGGCGCGGCGACGCCGCGGCGCAGGACTTCGCCCGCACGCTCGGCGCGGAGTGGGCAGGCGGGTCGGACGAGGCGCCGCCAGAGCCGCTCGACGCGGCGATCCTGTTCGCCCCCGTCGGTGCGCTGGTGCCGGCCGCGCTGCGCGCGGTCGATCGTGGCGGTGTGGTGGTCTGCGCCGGCATCCACATGAGCGAGATCCCGGCCTTCCCCTATGGGATTCTCTGGCAGGAGCGGGTGGTGCGCTCGGTCGCCAACCTGACGCGCCGCGACGGCACGGAGTTCCTCGCCCTGGCCCCACGGGTGCCTGTGCGCACGGAGGTCGAGACGCTGCCGCTGGACCGGGCGAACGAGGCGCTGGCGCGCCTGCGCGAGGGGCGGGTGACGGGTGCGCTGGTCCTGGTGCCGTAGCGGTCAGTCGGCCGCCGCCTCGGCCTCGCGCGCCGCCTCGGCCTCGGCTTCCGCCTCCGCGAGCTCGGCCTGGCGGCGCCACATCTCGGCGTAATGCCCGTCCTGCGCGAGCAGGGCCGCATGCGTGCCGCGCTCGACCACCTGGCCGTGGTCGAGCACCAGGATCTCGTCGGCGTCCATCACGGTCGAGAGCCGGTGCGCGATCACCAGCGTGGTGCGGTCGCGCGCGAGCTCCTTCAGGTTTGCCTGGATCTCACGCTCGGTGCGCGTGTCGAGCGCGCTGGTCGCCTCGTCGAACACCAGGATCGGCGGGTTCTTCAGGATCGTGCGCGCGATCGCGACGCGCTGCTTCTCGCCGCCCGAGAGCTTGAGCCCGCGCTCGCCGACGCGTGTCTCGTAACCGTCCGGCGTCGAGACGATGAAGTCGTGGATGCGCGCGAGCCGCGCGGCCTGTTCCACCTCCGCATCCGTCGCGTCGGGCCGGCCGTAGCGGATGTTGTAGCGGATCGTGTCGTTGAACAGCACGGTGTCCTGCGGGACGATCCCGAGCGCGCGGCGCAGGCTGTCCTGGGTCACCGCGCGGATGTCCTGGCCGTCGATCGTGATGCGGCCCGCGTTCACGTCGTAGAAACGGAACAGCAGGCGCGAGATCGTCGACTTGCCCGCGCCCGAGGAGCCGACGATCGCCACGGTCGCACCCGGCGTCACGGTGAAGCTGACCCCGTGCAGTATGCCGCGATCGGGGCGGTACGCGAAGTGCACGTCCTCGAACCGCACCTCGCCCTCGGAGACGACAAGCGGCTTCGCGTCCGGCGCGTCCGCGATCTCGCGCTGTTCCGCCAACAGGCGGAACATCGCCTCCATGTCCACGAGCCCCTGCTTGATCTCGCGATAGGCGAAGCCGAGGAAATTGAGCGGCACGTAGAGCTGGATCAGGAACGTGTTCGCCATCACGAACTGGCCGACCGTCATGGTGCCCGCCGCCGCGCCATAGGCGGCGAGCAGCATCACCGCAGTGAGCCCGAGCGCGATGATTCCCGCCTGGCCGAGGTTCAGCATGTTGAGCGTGACCTGGCTCTTCACCGCCGCACGCTCATAGGCGCGCAAGGCCGCGTCGAACCGCTTCGCCTCGTGCGCCTCGTTGTTGAAGTACTTCACCGTCTCGTAGTTCAGCAGGCTGTCCACCGCCTTGGTGTTCGCCTCCTGGTCGGTCTCGTTCATCTGCCGGCGGAACTTCACGCGCCACTCGGTGAACAGCAGCGTGAAGGTCACGTAGAGCACCAGCGTGACGAACACGATCGCCGCGAAGGCCCAGCCCAGGGCGATCCAGATCACGACCGTCGCGAGCCCGATTTCCACCAGCGTCGGCAGGGTGCTGAACAGGGCGAAGCGCAGCACGGTCTCGATGCCGCGCGTGCCACGCTCGACCATGCGCGACAGCCCGCCGGTCTGGCGATCGAGATGGAAGCGCAAGGAGAGGGAATGCAGGTGCCGGAAGGTCTTGAGCCCGACCGCCCGGATCGCCGCCTGGGCGACGCGCGCGAACACGGCATCCCTGAGCTCCTGGAAGCCCGAGGCGGCGAGGCGCAGCAGCCCGTAGCCGAGCACCAGCGCGACCGGCACCGCAATCAGCCCCTCGCGCGGGGCGAGGGCATCGACCGCGGCGGCCAGCACCACCGGCACCGCCACGGTCGCCACCTTGGCCAGCGCAAGAAAGGTCAACGCAGCGACCACCCGGAGCTTCAGCGTGGGGTCGTCGGCGGGCCACAGAAAGGGCAGCAGCGTCTTCAGGGTCGCGAGATGCGACCGGCCCTCGACGGGCTTGGGGTGGGTCACGTGACTGGCGCTCCGTTAGCCTCAGCATGTCGTGACGGACGGCCCGGATGAAAGCCCCCGGGCCGGCATCCCTGCCATCGCCGTCCCACACGCCCCGTGCTACCCGCCCGCCATGGACCTCGCCCCGTTCTTCCGCCACGTCGCCGCCTGCAACGACATACCCTCGCCCGCCGGATTCGAGCCGTTCCGGATCGAGGGGCGGCCGGTCGGCTGGCTCGCGCCCGACCTGGTGCGCGCCCTCACCTACTGGCCGGCGGTGTTTCATTTCGATGCGGACGGGGTGGCCATGGCCAAGCGCCTGCGCAGCCCGGGCGCGCGGTCGGAAGCGCTGGCACGGGTGTGCGAAGGGCTGGTCACGGCCGGGCTGATCCCCCGGCTCCGGTCCGAACGCTACGACATCCGCGCCGAACCGGGCGGGCTCAGCCTCGCCACGCTCGATCGCGCCGCCGTACCGGCCTTCGGCGTCCGCGCGGAAGGGGTGCACGTGAACGGGCTGGTCCGCCGCGCCGACGGGCTGCATCTCTGGATCGGCGTGCGCGCGCGCGACAAGTCGATCGCGCCGGGCAAGCTCGACAATGTCGTCGCCGGCGGCATCCCGGCCGGACTGACCCCGGTGGAGACCCTGGTGAAGGAGGCCGCCGAGGAGGCGGGCATCCCGCCCGAACGCGCCGCCGCCGCACGGCCGGTCGGGCGAATCGGCTACGTCATGGCCTGGAACCAACCGCGCCAGGCGCGGGGAATCCGCCGCGATACGCTGCACGTGTTCGATCTCGACCTGCCGGAGGATTTCGTGCCGCGCCCGGGCGATGACGAGGTCGAGCGGTTCGAGCTCTGGCCGATCGCCCGGGTGTTCGCCGCGGTACGCGACACGGACGCGTTCAAGTTCAACGTCAATCTGGTGCTGATCGACCTGTTCCTGCGCGAGGGCCTGATCCCGGCCGGCGAGGGGGCGACGCGGCTGCGCGCGGCGCTGGATCAGGGGGGCTGATCGCCGCGGCCGGCCGCTCTCGCCGAGCCGGCCCGCTTAACGGTGGCGTAACGGGTCCGCCCGATGCTGTTCACATGGCTGAACCGAACCGCATCCCCTCGCGGCCCCCCGGCCGGCCGTGCGACGGCCCGGAAGGGGCCGAACGGCACGCGGTCGGTGGACGTGCCTGGGGCCCAAGCCGTCAGGATCTGCGCGAGATGCTCGCCTGCAGCGGGCTCGGCTCGTGGCGCGTCGATCTGCAGACCCGGACGGTGGCGTGGTGCCCGCGCACGCGCGCAATCCACGAGGTGGACGACGCCTTCGTGCCGACCCTGGAGACCGCCATCGCCTTCTACGCCGAGGAGGCGCGGGCAACGCTCCGCCACGCGATCGAACAGGCCATCGCCGATGGCTCGCCGTGGGACCTGCGCCTGCCGTTCATCACGGCCCGGGGACGGCGGTTGATCGTGCGGGCGCGGGGCATGGCGGTGCGGCAGCGCGGTCGCGTCGTGCGGCTGGTCGGCACCTTCGAGGACGTGACCGAGGCCGAGGCGGCCGTGCTGGAGCACGCGCGCCTTGCGCATGTGGTGCGGCAGATGACCAACGCCGCCATCATCACCGACGCGGCCGGACTGACGGTCTGGGTCAATCCCGCCTTCGAACGCCTGACCGGCTACTGCCTCGCCGATCTCGCC
Organism: uncultured Elioraea sp.; assembly: GCA_937995555.1. Lineage (GTDB taxonomy): Bacteria > Pseudomonadota > Alphaproteobacteria > Acetobacterales > Acetobacteraceae > Elioraea. The sequence continues at coordinate 4,575 of CALKJX010000352.1, read as the reverse complement.
GGCCGCACCCCGGGCTCGGTGCTGCAGGGTCCCGATACCGATCCCGCGACCGTCGCCGAAATGCGTGCGGCGATCCGCGCCGGCAGGGGCTTCGCCGTCGAGATCGTCAACCACACGCGCACGGGCGAGCCGTACTGGATCGGCATCGAGACGACGCCGCTCACCGACGCCGCGGGCCGCCTGACCGGCTTCGTCGCGATCGAGACCGACATCACCGCGCGCCGCCGCGCCGAGGAGGGGATGCGGGCCGAGATCGCCCGGCGCGAGGCGGCCGAGCGGGCGATCGGCGAGATGCTCGACACCCTGCCCTCGGGGGTGATCGTGTACGGGCCGGACGAGCGGCTGCGCCTGATGAACCGCGCCTACCACGACCTCTTTCCCCGCCTCGCGCCGGAGCTCCGCCAGGGCGACACGATCGAGGCCGTCCTGCGCAAGGGGGTCGCCGCCGGGCAGTACGCCGCCGAGATCGCCGCCGACGCGCCCGAGGAGACGGTCGCGCGCTGGACGGCGGATCTCGCGGCGCGGCTGCGCGCGGCCGGCCCCGCCCGCGAGATCCCGCTGCCCGACGGGCGCTGGCTGCAGGCGCTTGAGCGCCGCTCACCCTCGGGCATGCTGGTGTGCCTGCGCACCGACATCACGCGCCTCAAGCAGGCGGAGGCGGAGGCGCAGCGGCGCGCCGAGACCGATCCGCTGACCGGCCTGCCCAATCGCCGCTGCCTGCTGGCGCGGCTGGAGCAGGCGATCGCCGAGGCGAACGGCCGTTGCGTCGGCCTCCTGCTCATCGATCTGGACCAGTTCAAGGCCGTCAACGACACCCACGGCCACATGGTCGGGGACGCGCTGCTGGGCGAGATCGCGGTCCGGCTCCCGGCGTGCCTCGGCGGGCAGGAGTTCGCGGCGCGGCTCGGCGGCGACGAGTTCGCCGTTCTGCTGCCCGGCCTCGGCGGCCGGCGCGATCTGTTGAAGGCGATCGCCCGGGTCCGCAGCGCGGTCGCGACCCGGATGGATCTGCGCGGTCTCAGCCTGCGGCCCGGAATCCGCATCGGCGCGGCGCTTTGGCCGCAGGATGCCGGGGATGTCGCGGCGCTGCTGCGCGCCGCCGATCTCGCCCTCAGGGAGGCGAAGCGCGGCGGAACCGACGGTACGGTCCTCTTCGAGCCGAAGCTCGGCGCCGACCTGGGTCGCCGCGCCGCGCTCGGCGAACGGTTGCGCTGCGCCCTGGCCGAGGAACGGATCGCCATCTGCCTGCAGCCGCAGGCCGCCGCCGCCGACGGCCGGCACCTCGGCTTCGAGGTGCTCGCGCGCTGGTCCGATCGCGGCACGCCGATCTCCCCCGTCGAGTTCGTCCCGCTCGCCGATGAGATGGGCCTCGCCATCCCGCTCGGCCGGGCGGTGATGCGCGCCGCCTTCGCCGCACAGCGGCGGATGCATGATGCCGGCCTGGCGCCGGGCGTGGTCGCGATCAACGTCTCGACAGCCCAACTGCTCGCCGGCGCCTTTCTGGAGGAGACCTTCGGCCTGCTGGTCTCGCATGACCTGTCCCCCAGCGAGATCGAGTTCGAGGTGACCGAGACCGTGCTGCTCGACCGTGCGGGCGAGCGTATCGAAACCGTTCTGAAACGGCTGCGCGCCGCCGGGTTCCGGCTCGCGCTCGACGATTTCGGCACGGGCTATGCGTCGCTGGCGCACCTGCCGCGCTTCCCGGTGCAGCGCCTCAAGATCGACCGGTCCTTCGTGCGCGGCGCTAGCGGCGTCCGCCTCGGTCCGATCGCCCGCGCCATCATCCGCCTCGGGCGCGATCTCGGGCTCGAGACTCTGGCCGAAGGGGTCGAGACCGAGGAGCAGTGGGCGGCCTTGCGGGCGGAGGGCTGCGACGCGATCCAGGGCTACCTGCTCGCGCCGCCGCTGCCGGTGGACGAGGCGATCGCGTTCCTCCGCCGCGCAGCGACCGCGCCCGTGCCGGCAGTCCGGCGGCGACCCGGGCGCCTGCGTCTCGTCTCTCCCTGAGCCGGCGTTCCGGCCAGGCCGGATCGGTCGAGGCCTCGCCATGCTGGCGCTCGGCGGCATGGGCCTGCGCGGCATCAACGCTCCGGTCGATGACCTCGCCCAGGTGAAACAAACGGGCGACGCGGCGATGCACGCTGCCCGCATGAACGCCGTGTTCGCGCATGTCCGGCGCCTGGAGTTCCGGGCCGCGACCGACCGCTCCGCCGACATCGGCCGCATCCGATCGGAGATCGGTGCCTTCCAGGCCCGCTACCGCGAGAGCCTGGAGGCGATCCGGCAGCACGCGGGGCCGCGGCGGCAGGCGGTGCTGGCCCAGCTTGCCCCGGCGGCCGAGCGCTACCTCGCGGGGGTCGCGCGCACCCTGGCCGCGGCTGAGCGGCAGGACGCGGCGGCGCAGAAGCGTCTGGTCGTTGTCGTCGTCGCGGCCTCGCTGATCGTTTCCGGCCTGCTGGTCTGGCTGATCGGCGCGCGCGCGATCGCCGCCTCGATCGCGGCGGCGGTGGAGCAGCAGGGCGCCGCGACCGCGGAGATCGCGCGCAACGCGCAGCAGGCGGCCGCCGGAACGGGGGCGGTGTCGGCCAATATCGGCTCGGTGCAGGAGGCGGCCTCGGGCTCCGGCGCGGCCGCCGCACAGGTGCAGGGTGCCGCCGCGGAACTCAGCCGCTGCGCCGAGGCCCTGCGCACCCAAGTCGAGCACTTCCTCGCCGAGATGAAGGCCGCCTGACCGGCAACCGCCAGGGCAAGAAAGAGGCGAAGGGGGCCGCAAGGCCCCCTTCGCGCATCCCCCGGGAACAACGTCAGGACGCGAACTCGGCCCTGATCCGGTCCGAATGCTCGCCGATCGCCGGGATGCGTCCCGGCTCGCGCCTGCCCTCGGCCCAGCGAACCGGCGGCGCGGCGTAGCTCACCATGCCGTTCGGCGTCGCGACCTCGATCCGGCGGAGGGCCGGGTGCTTCGCGAGATCCGCCACCTCGTTGACGAAGCCGTAGGCGATCGACCCTTCGTGCAGGCGCGCGCGCACTTCCTCGCGCGACAGCGTGGCGAAGATCGTGGCGATATGGCCGTCCACCTCGGCGCGGTTCTTCACGCGGATCACGTTTGTCTCGAAGCCGGGACGTTTCGGCAGGTCCGGCTCCAGCAGCACGTAGGTGCAGAGATTCGCCCATTCACGCTCGTTCTGGATCGAGATCAGCACCAGCGACCCATCGGCGAGCGCGAAGGCGCCGTAGGGGCAGATGGAGGGATGAGCGAGCCCGACGCGCGCCGGCGCCTTGCCCGAGCCCTCATAGGTCAGCAGCGGCACGTTCATCCAGTCGGCCATGCCGTCGAACAGCGAGACGGCAAGGCCCGCGCCCTTGCCGGTGATGCCGCGCTGGATCAGCGCTTCGAGCACGCCCGCATAGGCCGCCATGCCGCAGGCGATGTCGCAGACCGAGACGCCCACGCGGCCCGGGCCGGCAGGGTGGCCGGTGACGGCGCAGAGTCCGCTTTCCGCCTGCACCAGCAGGTCATAGGCCTTCATCGACGCGTACGGGCCCTCCTCGCCGTAGCCGGAGATGTCCACGGTGATCAGGCGCGGGTTCTTCTCGCGCAGGCTGGCGGAGCCGAACCCGGCGCGCGCCGCCGCGCCCGGGGCGAGGTTCTGGATGAAGACGTCGGCGCGCGCGATGATGCGGTGCAGCAGCGCCGCATCGTCCGGGTTCTTGATGTCGGCGACGAGCGATTCCTTGCCGCGGTTGAGCCAGACGAAGTAGCTCGACATGCCCTTGGCGTAGTCGTCGTAGCCGCGGGCGAAGTCGCCTTCGGGGCGTTCGAGCTTGATCACCCGCGCGCCGGCGTCGGCGAGCTTGCACGACAGGAACGGTGCCGCGACGGCTTGTTCCAGGGTGAGGACGAGCAGGCCTTCGAGTGGGTTCATCCAGTTGCGGGGGGACCACGCTGGTCCCCCCGCAGCCCCCTGCACCTGGAGCCCCTCCCGTTGGTCGGGGCCCGCGTCGCGACCATCGGGAGCGACGCCCTCAAGGGGGCGCGGGGGGCCTTGCGGCCCCTTGCCTCCTTTCCTTCAGTAGCTTCGGGGCAAGCCGAGCACGTGCTCGGCGATGTAGGACAGCACCAGGTTCGTGCTGATCGGCGCCACCTGGTAGAGCCGCGTCTCGCGGAACTTCCGTTCCACGTCGTACTCCTCGGCGAAGCCGAACCCGCCATGGGTTTGCACGCACATCTCGGCCGCAGCCCAACTCGCCTCGGCCGCCAGCATCTTCGCCATGTTCGCCTCCGCGCCGCAGTTCAGTCCGGCCTCGAACTTCTCGCAGCCCTCGCGCACCATCAGCTCGGCCGCGCGCATCTGCGCATAGGCGCGCGCGATCGGGAACTGGATGCCCTGGTTCTGCCCGATCGGCCGGCCGAACACGCGCCGCTCCTTCGCGTAGGCGCTCGCCCTGGCGATGAACCACTTGGCATCGCCGATGCACTCGGCGGCGATCAGCAGCCGCTCGGCGTTCATGCCGTCGAGGATGTAGCGGAACCCCTTCCCTTCCTCGCCCACCAGCGAGTCGGCCGGGATCACC
>CALKJX010000351.1 GCA_937995555.1 uncultured Elioraea sp. | reverse complement strand
CCACCGACTGCGTCAGAACCGGCACGGCCGCGCCGGTCGCCCCCGCCACCTGCACCCACGCTTCCGGCGGGGGAGGCTCGGGCGCTGGCACCGGCTGACGGCCAAGAACGATCACCAGCGCGATCCCCGCCGCGATCGCGGCGCCACCGACCACGAGGCCGGTCCGTCGGCCGCGTGCGGGTTGCGCCACCGCGCCTGCCGGCCTTTCCGGCGCATTCGCTGCCACAGGCGGCGCGCCAGGCTTGCCCATCGCGGCCGCAAGTGCGGCAAGCGGCGGCCCGTGGACCGCTGGCGGCGCGGCCTCGGGCGGCACGGGCGAGCGCACCGTCTCGGCCCCGACATCGGGCGGCGCCTCGCCTGCGGCCGGTCCGGGTGACCCCTCGACCTCCGCCGCCGGCACCGGTCCGCGCGTTGGCGCGCCCTCATCGGTCGCCCCAAGCGCCTTCCGAAGCCCCTCGATCCAGTCGAGTTCAGCGGAGATCGTGAGAGGATCCTGCCAGCTGAACGCCTCGGTCAGCACCAGAGGCAGTTCGGCCAGCACCTCGCGCCGCAGGCGGCGGTGGATGATCGGCAGATGGCCCGGGAACCGATCGGCGAAGCCGGCGGCCTTGAGCCGTTCCTGCAGCAGCTGGTCGGCCCCCGGGGTCCAGCGCGGCTCGAGTTCCATGATCGCGAGGCCGAGCTCGGCATGCGCGAGCACGATCTCGACCGGCGGGCCATCCGGCGTCAGCCGGCAACCGTCGATCACCCGCCACCCGCCGCCGAGATGGCGGCCGCGGATCCGCCGCTCACCATGCCCGGTTCCGAGGTCGGCCGGGGGACCGGAGGCGCCGTCTCCAGGACCGCTGTTGCGCTCGGACCGCTCCAACAATGGCGTTCCCGTCTTACTATCGCGTGAGGCTACACCATGCCGTGTCGATCCTGCCAGTGCCGCACGCGCGAGATCGAATCGTCCGGACTCTGCAACCACACGGCGCGGATCGCGACCGTCGATCGGCCGGATCGGCCGCGCTTCTTTGACCCGACGCCCCCGGAACCCGACCTTGCCGGGCAACGGCTGGCCCATCCCGGCGACGGAGGCTGACATGAGCACCATCGGACGCATCCACCACATCACCGCGATCGCGAGCGCCCCGGAGCGGAACCTCGCCTTCTACGAGGGCGCGCTCGGATTGCGGATGGTCAAGCAGACGGTGAACTTCGACGATCCGGGCGTGCACCATCTCTATTACGGTGACGAGACCGGCTCGCCCGGCACGATCCTCACCTTCTTCCCCTATCCCGGCGCACGGGCGGGACGGCACGGCACAGGCCAGGCCGAGGAGATCGCCTTCGCGATCCCCGTGGGCGCGCTCGGCTTCTGGCAGCTGCGGCTGACCGGGCTCGGCCTCGCGGTCGAGCGGCCGTCGGAACGGTTCGGCGAACGCCTGATCGCGTTCAAGGACCCGGACGGGCTGATGCTGGAACTGGTCGAGGACGAAGCGGCCGCCGGCCTGCCCGGCTGGGCGGCCGAGGGCGTGCCGCACGAGCACGCGATCCGCGGCTGCCGCGGCATCACCCTCTGGGTCGAGGACCCCGCCGGCACGGCGCGGGTGCTGACCGAGGTGCTCGGCTATGAGCCCGGGCCGGTCGAGGGCGCGCGGCTGCGCTTCGTCCATCCGGGCGACGGGCTCGGGCGGATCGTCGATCTGCGCGCGGCCAAGGGGTTCTGGGCGGGCGCGATGGGCGCGGGCGTGGTGCACCACGTCGCGTTCCGGGCCGCAGACGACGCCACGCAGGCAGCCGTTACGGTGGCGCTGACGCCGCACGGCATCCGCGTCACCCCGCAGCAGGATCGGAACTATTTCCGCTCGACCTATTTCCGCGAGCCGGGCGGGGTGCTGTTCGAGATCGCGACCGACGAGCCGGGCTTCGCGATCGACGAACCGGTGGAGGCGCTCGGGTCGCGGCTCATGCTGCCGGCGCGCTACGAGCCGCAGCGGGCGGCGATCGAGGGGAACCTGCCGTCCTTGCGGCCGGCGCGCAGTCGGCCGTGCACGAGCTGTTCATTCCGGCCTGACGACAAGGCGGAGCCCCGGCGCGGTTGACGCGTTCAGTCTCGCGGGAGCAGCCTTGCCTTTGCACTGACCGGAGAACGACGCATGCACAAGACCCGCAACGACCTTGCGGCCAATGCCCGCAAGAGCGTGGCCGCGCTTCTCAACGCGCGCCTCGCCGACCTGATCGATCTGCAGCTCGCGCTGAAGCACGCGCACTGGAACGTGAAGGGGCCGAACTTCATCGCCCTGCACGAGATGTTCGACGCGATGACCGACAGCTACGACGCGCATGTCGACGACATGGCCGAGCGCATCGCCGCTCTCGGCGGCACGGCGATGGGCAGCGTCCAGGCGGTGGAGAAGGCTACCTCGCTCGCGCCGTTCCCGGCGGACGTGTTCGACGGCATGAAGATGGTCGAGGCTCTGGCGGAGCGCACCGCGGCGCTGGCGAAGTCGGTGCGCAAGGGCATCGACGAGACCGACGAGGCGGGCGATGTGGATGCGGCCGACATCCTGACCGCGCTGTCGCGCCAGCTCGACAAGAATCTCTGGTTCCTGGAGTCGCACCTGCAGAAGGGGTGACGGGTTCGTTCCGCGCCTTGCCGAAGGGTCGGCCGCGCGCCTGATCCTCGGCCGCCGGCGGTTGGAGTTCCGGCGGCCGGAATCAGGCGTATTTCCCCGGGCGCAGCACCGTCGCGTCCGACACCCAGGCGAACACCGCGTAGCGCGGGAACCAGTGCGCGGCGAGGCGGGCCATCACCGCCTCCGCCATCTCCGGCTTGGCGACCGTCTCGATGCGCACGGTCGGGCCGTCGAAATCG
>CALKJX010000350.1 GCA_937995555.1 uncultured Elioraea sp. | reverse complement strand
ACCAGATCCTCGGCAACTTCCTCGCGATCGCACGCAAGTTGAACCGCGTGCCGGAGCCGGCATGAGCGATGGGTCGCTGCCGTCCCTGAAGCCAGTGATCGCACGGCTCGCCGAGGGCGAGGCGCTGAGCGAGGCCGAGGCCGAGGCCGCGTTCGACACGCTGATGGCGGGCGAGGCGACGCCCGCGCAGATCGCCGGCCTGCTGATGGCCTTGCGCGTGCGCGGCGAGACGGTGGACGAGATCACCGGGGCCGCGCGGGTGATGCGCGCGCGCATGAGCGCGATCGCCGCCCCGGCCGACGCGATCGATGTCTGCGGCACCGGCGGCGACGCGCAGGGCACGGTGAACATCTCCACCACCGTCGCCTTCGTGGTGGCGGGGTGCGGCGTGGCGGTGGCCAAGCACGGCAACCGGGCGATCTCCTCGCGCTCGGGGGGCGCGGATGTGCTCGGCGCGCTCGGCGTGACCATCGACGCGCCGTTCCCGGTGCTGGAGGAGGCGCTGAAGCAGGTGCGCGTCGCGTTCCTGATGGCCCCGCGCCACCACGCGGCGATGCGCCACGTCGCCGGCCCGCGCGTCGAGCTCGGTGTGCGCACGATCTTCAACCTGCTCGGCCCGCTCGCGAACCCCGCCCGGGTCAAGCGCCAGCTGGTCGGCGTGTTCGGCAGGAAGTGGGTGCGTCCGCTCGCCGAGACGCTGGGTCGGCTGGGCGCCGAGCGCGCCTGGGTGGTGCACGGCTCGGACGGGCTGGACGAGCTCACCGTGACAGGCGAAAGCCACGTCGCGGAGTGGCACGAGGGACGGGTGCGCGAGTTCACGGTAAAGCCGGCGGATGCCGGGCTGACGCTTGCGAGCCCTGCCGCGCTGAAAGGCGGCGATGCGGCCGAGAACGCCGAGGCGCTGCGCGCGGTGCTGGGCGGGATCGGCGGACCGTATCGCGACGCCGTGCTGCTGAACGCCGCCGCGGCGCTGATCGTCGCAGGCCGCGCGGGCGATCTGAAGGAGGGGGCGGCGCTGGCGGCCAAGTCGATCGACAGCGGCGCGGCGCGCGCGGCGCTCGATGCGCTGATCGCGATCACCCGGACAGGGGGCCACGCATGAGCGCGATGCCGGACGCGCTCGCGCGGATCTGCGCCCGCACCCGCGAGGACGTCGCCGCGCGCAAGGCCGCCCGCCCCGAGGGAGTGCTGCGGCACGAGGCCGAGGCCGCACCCGCGCCGCGCGGCTTCCTCGCCGCGCTGCGCCGCGCATCCGCGGCCGGACGGATGGGTCTGATCGGCGAGATCAAGAAGGCCTCGCCTTCGGCCGGGCTGATCCGCCCCGACTTCGACCCTCCGGCCCTCGCCCGCGCCTATCGCGACGGCGGGGCGCACTGCCTCTCGGTGCTGACGGATGCGCCGTTCTTCCAGGGCGCACCGGAATACCTCGTCGCCGCGCGCGCGGCGGTCGATCTGCCGGTGCTGCGCAAGGACTTCATGCTCGACCCGTGGATGGTGCTGGAGGCGCGCGCCATCGGGGCGGACTGCATCCTGCTCATCATGGCCTGCCTGTCGGACGCGGAGGCCGCCACGCTGGAGGCCACCGCCGAGGCGCTCGGCATGGACGTGCTGGTCGAGGTGCATGACGGGGCCGAGCTCGACCGGGCGCTTCGCCTGCGCACGCCCCTGCTCGGGATCAACAATCGCAATCTCAAGACCTTGAAGACCGATCTTGCGACGACGGAGCGGCTCGCCGCGCGGGTCGGACCCGAGCGGTTCGTGGTCGCGGAGAGCGGCATCCGCACGCCGGCGGATGTCGCGCGCATGCGGGCGGCCGGCGCGCGCGCGCTGCTGGTCGGCGAGAGCCTGATGCGCGAGCACGACGTGGCGGCCGCGACCAGGGCGCTGCTGGCATGAGCGAACTCACCCATTTCGACGCCCAGGGCAACGCGGTGATGGTCGATGTCTCGGCCAAGGCCACGACCGAGCGCACCGCCACCGCCAGGGGCCGGGTGGTGATGGCGCCGGAGACGCTGGCCGCGATCACCGGGGGCGCGATCAGGAAGGGCGATGCGCTGGCGGTCGCCCAGCTCGCCGGCATCATGGCGGCCAAGCGCACCTCCGAGCTGATCCCGCTCTGCCACCCGCTGCCGCTGACCTCGGTGAAGGTCGCATTGACCCCCGACGCGGCCGGGCACGCGGTCGAGATCGAGGCGACCGTGAAGACCGCCGGCCAGACCGGGGTGGAGATGGAGGCGCTGACCGCCGTCTCGGTCGCCGCGCTGACGCTCTACGACATGGTCAAGGCGATCGATCGCGGCATGCGCATCGAGGCGGTGCGGCTCACCCACAAGGCGGGCGGCAAGTCCGGCACCTACGAGGCGGCGTGATGCTGTCGGTCGAGGAGGCGCGCGCGCGGATCCTCGCCGCGCTGGCGCCCGTGGGCACCGAGTGGGTCGGCATCGCCGACGCCTGGGGGCGCGTGCTCGCCGCGCCCGTGGCTGCGCGGCACGACAAGCCGCTCGCCGACGTCTCGGCGATGGACGGCTACGCCGTCCGCGGCACCGACTGCGCGACAATCCCCCGGCGGCTCCGCGTGATCGGCAGCGCCCCGGCGGGGCACCCCTTCACAGGAACAGTCGGCCCCGGCGAGGCGGTGCGGGTGTTCACCGGCAGCGTGATCCCGGCCGGGGCGGACGCGGTGATCATCCAGGAGGACACCGATCTCGGGCAGGAGACGGTCGAAGTCCGGTTCGTCCCCCGCCCCGGCCAGCACATCCGCCGCCGCGCCGGCGACTTCGCCGTCGGCGACACCCTGCTCGCGCCCGGCCGGCGCCTGACCGCGCGCGACATCGGCATCGCCGCCTCGGCCGACCGGCCCTGGCTTTGTGTTCACCGCCGCCCGCGCGTGGCGATCCTCTCCACCGGCGACGAGGTCGCCCGCCCCGGCGAGCCCGTGCCGGACGGCGGGGTGATCTCGTCGAACAGCCTGGCGCTGGCCGCGATGGTGCGCGCCGCGGGCGGCGAGCCCATCGATCTCGGCATCGCGCCGGACGACCTCGACACCATCGCCGCAGCCGCGCGCGGCGCCGCCGGCTGCGACCTGATCGTGACCTCGGGCGGGGCCTCGGTCGGCGCGCATGACCTGGTGCGCGACGCGCTCGCCCCCGCCGGGCTGGAGCTCGCGTTCTGGAAGATCGCGATGCGGCCGGGCAAGCCGTTCATGTTCGGGCGCGTCGGCGCGACGCCGCTGCTCGGCCTGCCGGGCAACCCGGTCTCGGCCCTGGTCTGCGGCCTGCTGTTCCTCGTCCCGGCGATCGAGCGGCTCGCCGGCCTGCCGGGCGAGGCGCCGCGGCCGGTGCGCGCGGTCGCGGGCGCCGCGCTGAAGGCGAACGACCACCGCGCCGACCATCTGCGCGCCGCGCTCACGCGGCGCGAGGACGGCACACCGGTCGCGACCCCCTTCGCGGTGCAGGACAGCTCGCTGATGGCCGCGCTCGCGCGGGCCGAGGCGCTGATCCTTCGTGCGCCGCACGCGCCGGCGGTGGCGGAAGGCGAGGCCGTGGAGGTGCTGGTTCTGGGCGGGCGGGATATATGAGCAATGCTTCAGCCGCGAGCGGTCTGACTGCATGCGCTCCATCCTGATCGTCGCCGCCCTGCTGACCGCCATCCCGGGCCGCGCCTTGCTGGAGCCCGGCGTTCCGGCCCCGGCAGCCCCGGAGCCGACCCCGGCGGCGGCCGAGCGCGCCCGTGCCGC
>CALKJX010000349.1 GCA_937995555.1 uncultured Elioraea sp. | reverse complement strand
CGGCGCGATCTCGGCGAGGCGGTGGCGGCGCTGCCAGGCGAGCCAGGCGGCGATCGGCGCGATCAGCCAGCAATGGTTGTAGGCGGTGGAGGTCTCCCAGACCCGCACCGCCGCCACGGCCTCGTCCCGGAACACCGCGAGCAGCGCGGCGAGGCCGAGCAGCAGCGTGAGCGCGGCCGGCCGCCAGGCCGCAGGCGCGGGCGCGGATTCGGTCGCGGCGGGGGGCGGGGCGACCGTCTGGCCGATCGCGTTCATCGGTGATGCGTCTCCGCGGCGGTGGAGGCGGCGTCTCGATCCTGGCTGAGCGTGTCGCAGAATGGACGCGCGAGGTCAAAACACGATGAAGCTGGGCACGCGTCGGGATCGGCCGGCGCAGGGGCGGCGGCGCGGTCGCGCCGGTCACTCAAGGGGTTCGGTGCAAGACCAAGATGACCCCGACAGACGAGATCCATGCCCTGCCGGGGCCCGGGAACAATCGGTGGAAGGAAAGTCGGGCGAGGGAGCGTATAAATTTGCGAGACGCCGCGTCGAATACTGTCCGTCGTCGAAGGGCAATCATGGAATTTTTGTGGCGGTAGCAACACGGCTTGACACCTCCCGGGAATAGAGGGCTTGGTCGCCGCGTTTCTCGCGCCGTGGTTGCCAGAACAACAGGGAGTGGCTGATGTCCGCGCCGATCACGTCGATCGTGTTCCAGAACTCGGGCGTTCTTTCTCTCGAAGGTGGAATAACGACGTTCGGCCAGACATTCCTGGCCGGCGCCCTGCGGCCCGGCCAGACCCTGCTCGCCGAGATCGGCGGCCGGCTCGTGCCGGTGCAGGTCGATGTCCGCAACACCTACCCCGACGGGTCGGTGAAGATGGCGGCGCTGACCATGGAGCGGCCCGACCTCGCGCCCTGGCAGTCGGCGGAGGCGGTGTTGATCGCGGGCAATGCCGCGCCGGCCGCGCCGGCGGTGTCGCTGCCCGGCGTGCTGGCCGGCCACAGCGCCACTCTCAGCCTCGCGATCGAGGGGCGCGCGCCGCTCACGATCGATGTCGGCCAGGCGGTGACGGAGGCGATTGCCGCCGGCACGGCCTCGTTCTGGCAGCAGGGACCGCTTGCGACCCAGGCGCGGGTCGAGATCCCGCTCGACAACGCCTCGATGCGCATCGTGCTCGACGTCACCGGCTACGCCGACGGCGAGGTCCGCTTCACGGTCGGGCTGAACAACGACCGCGCGATGGAGGCGGTGGGCGGCCGGCTCGACTACACCGCCAAGGTCGTGCTCGACGGCGCGACCGTGTTCAACGAGGCGCTCAGCCACCACCAGTACCAGCGGGTCGCGCTCGACTTCGCCTCGTCCGGGAAGCACGGCATCCAGGGGCTCGGCGCGCCCGATGCCGGCTGGCTGAACATCAAGCACGACATCGAATACCTGAAGGCGACCAACGCCGTCTTCCAGTTCAACACCGAGTTCGAGGCCGATCCCGGCAGGCTGCGCGCCTATTACGACCAGATCACGACCGATCCCCGGTGGGGCGAGCTGTTCTGGCACCACGGCGTAGAGACCTACATGCCGAAGACGGGTGGCCGGTCGGATATCGGCTTCACCACCCAGGCGAATGCGCACTGGCTGCTCAGCCAGGACGCCGCCGCCGGCGAGTACGCGCTCGCCCAGGCGCGCGTCGCCGGCTACGTGCCCTGGAACTTCTACGACCTCGCCAACGGCACGGTGCTGAACGCCGACGCCTATCCGCTGCTCTGGACCGATCCGCGCGGCGGCACCGGCCGGCCGGGGGATGCCACCTCGCGCGGGCTGACCCAGCAGGTGGCACCCTCGAGCGAGACCGGCTGGACCCCCGACCGGGCGCACATGCCCGACCTCTCCTTCGTGCCCTATCTGCTGACCGGCGAACGCTGGATCTACGACAACGTCATGACCCAGGCGTCGTTCTCGATCATGCGCGCGCCTTCCTCGGCGGTGGGCGCGAACGGCGAGCGCCTGGTGATCGAGGGGGCGCAGCTGCGCGACGGCGCCTGGTCGATGCGCCAGATCGAGCATGCGGCCTGGATCGCCGAGGACGGCAGCGCCGAGCAGGCCTATTTCACCCAGGCGGCGAAGGAGAACTGGGACCGCATCCTTTCCATGGCGCCGGCCTGGACCGAGACCTGGGGGGAGCTCGCCGGTTTCATTCCGACCAGCGTCTACACCTCCTATCTGGGCGGCGAGTTCCCGATCTGGCAGACCAACATGCTCGCCGGCGTGGTGGCGCTCGCCGCCGCACGCGGCAGCGAAGAGGCCCGCGGCGTCCTCGACTTCATGGGCAACCACCTGCTCGGCCTGGTGCAGTCGGCGGACAAGGGCTTCGACCCCCACAACGCCGCCGGCTACTACACGCCCTTCTTCGCCGACGGCAAGCCGCTGACCACCTGGAGCGCGGTGGCGGACGCCCTGAAGGCCAAGGGCGCCTACGCGGACAGCTTCAAGGGCGGCGGCGAGGAATATCAGCGCCTGATGCTGGCCTCGCTGTCGATGGCCTACCACGCGACCGGCGACGAGCGGTACCGCGAGGCGGCCGAGAGCTTCCTCAAGCTCGCCCCGCCCGGCGCCACGACGGCCATCTACGCGAAGCTCGCGCAGTTCGCCGTGACGATCCCGGAACTGCACGAGCTCTATCGCGCCGATCCCCGCGCTCCCGCCGGCAGCTTCGATCCGGTGACACTGGTGGTCGGCACGGGGCCGGACGAGATCCGGCTCAGCATCGCGCAGGACTACTACGCCGGCCCGGTGCAGTACCGCGTCTTCATCGACGGCCAGCAGATCGGCGGCACGCTGACCGCCTCGGCGCTCAAGTCGCGCTCGGAGGCGGATCTCGTGGTCTTGCGCGGCGACTTCCCCGACACGCTGTCGCTGCGCGTGCAGATGATCAACGAGAGCTACCAGGGCAGCACGGCGCAGGACCGGAACCTGTACGTGAACGCCGTGTCCTACAACGGCGTCGAGCTGCCGCTGCGCATGGTGCTGCTGACCAATACGGCGCAGGAGGCGAGCCTGTCGGCGGGCGGCAAGAAGTGGGACGAGCCCCCGCCGCCGGTCGCCGAGGCCCCGCCCTCCTCCGAACCCTCGCCGCCCCCCACCGAGCCGCCGGGGTCGTCGGAGCCGCCGCCGGTCATCGTCGAGCCCGGCCCCCCCGCGCCTCCGCCCGTCGAGACGATCGTGTTCGCGCTGTCCCCGCGGAACCCGCACAGCCAGGGCGTGCTCAGCGTCGAGGCGAACGGCGAGCGCGTGTTCGACGGCGCGCTCGCGGCCGGCAATCCCGCCAGCCCCTGGACCGTGGCGCTCGACGTCGCCACCGGCGAGAGCACCGAGTTCGTGCTGGGCTACGCCAGGACCGGCGTGAGCAGCCTGCCGTTGCCGGGGCCGGCCCTGGTGGGGGTGGCGCATGACGGTATCGCCCTGCCGACCCTGAGCTACAACTTCCCGCCCTCCGGCGTGTTCCGCTTCACCCTGCACAACGGCCGCCCGGAGGACGGGGTGATGGCCGGCTCGGCCGGCACGGACGTGTTCATGCTGACCGGCGCGGATGCCCGCGTCACCACCGGGGCGGGGCGGGACCTGCTGGTGGTGCGCGACGAGGGGCACTACCGGGTGGCGGATTTCGATGCGGCGCAGGACCGGCTGATGTTCGAGGGCATGGCGGCGGCGAGCCTGGAGGCCACCCAGCAGGGACAGGACATGGTGATCCGCTTCACGGGCGGCAGCGTGGTGCTGGAGAAGACCGGCCTGCTGGCGCTCGACGCGATCCTGCTGAACGCCGAGCCGCTGCTGGC
>CALKJX010000348.1 GCA_937995555.1 uncultured Elioraea sp. | reverse complement strand
CGACGCGATGGGCGGGCGGGTGCTGGCGCTCGCCGATGAGATCGCCGCCCTCGATGACCGCCGCTTCGCGATCCGGCTCAGGCGCCCCTTCGCGATGCTGGCCGATGCGCTGGCCAAGCCGGGCAGCATCGCCTGCTTCGTGATGCCCGAGCGCATCGCGTCCGCCGATCCGATGCGCCCGTTCGGCCCCGCCGAGGTGGTCGGCTCGGGTCCGTTCCGGTTCCGCGCGGATGAGTTCGTGCTGGGCGCGCGCGTAGTCTATGAGCGGTTCGACGGTTATGTGCCGCGCGCCGATGGCGAAGCGTCGTTCACGGCGGGGCCGAAGCGGGTGCTGGTCGATCGCGTCGAGTGGCAGATCATCCCCGACCCGGCGACCGCAGCGGCGGCCCTGCGCGCGGGCGAGGTGGAGTGGTGGGAGCGCGCGGCAGCCGATCTGCATCCCATGCTCGCGCGCGATCCTGGGCTCGTGGTCGCGATCCCGGACACGCTCGGCTTCATCGCCACGTTCCGGCCCAACCACCTGCACCCGCCCTTCGACAATCCGCGTCTCCGGCGCGCGTTGCTGCCGGCGGTCAACCAGGCGGATTTCGGCGCCGCGATCGCGGGCACCGATCCCCGCTTCTGGCGCACCGGAGTGGGCGTGTTCGCGCCGGGCACGCCGCTCGCGACCGAGGCGGGGCTGGAGGCGATGCGCTTCGACCTCGACCGCGCGCGCCGGCTGGTGGCCGCGAGCGGCTACGCCGGCGAGCCCGTGGTGCTGCTCGCCGCGACCGACGTGCCGGCGACGGCGGCGATGAGCGAGGTCGGCGCCGACATGCTGCGCAGGATCGGGCTCACTGTCGACTACCAGACCATGGACTGGGCGAGCGTGGTGCGCCGGCTCGGCTCGCGCGAGCCGCCCGCGCGCGGCGGCTGGAGCGGCTACTTCTCGTCCTGGGCCGGGCTCGACCACATCAACCCTGCCGGCCACCTCGTGCTGCGCGCCAACGGACGCGCGGGCTTCGTCGGCTGGCCCGAGAGCCCGCGCATCGAGGCCCTGCGGGAGGCGTGGTTCGAGGCGGCGAGCCTGGACGAGCAGCGCCGGATCGCCGCCGATCTCCAGCGCCAGGCGATGGAGGATGTCCCCTACATCCCGCTCGGCCAGTACTTCCTGCCGATGGCGCATCGCCGCACGCTCTCGGGCGCGATGCAGCCGGGCGGGATTCCGCTGTTCTGGGGCGTGTCGATCGGCTGAGGCACGACCGCGCACCGGTCCGCAAGCCGTGATGTCCCGGCGGCGACGCCTCGCGCTGCCCTCTTGCGGAGGTGCGCGCGGACGCTAGGCTGGCGACGAGGGCCATCCGTGGCGCACGCGGGCCGCGACGGCGTTTCAACCGCGGACCGCGTGCGTTACCGCGGACCGCGTGCGTTCGGGAGACGCCGGTCCCGGTTGCAACCGCAGGGAGAGCGGAGGGACCGAATGAAGCGACGGACGTTCATCGGGGCGGCAGCCGGCGTGACGGCTGCGGCGGCGACAGGGCTTTCGGCACCGGCCCTCGGGCAGGGGGCGGCGGCGCGCACGCTGCGGTTCGTGCCGCAGGCCAATCTGGCCAATTCCGATCCGATCTGGGGCACGCAGTACGTCGTGCGCAACAGCTCGGCACTCGTCTGGGACACGCTCTACGGCGTGAACAGCCGGCTCGAGCCCAAGCGCCAGATGGTCGAGGGCGAGGCGCACGACGCGGGGTTCAAGGTCCGGACCTTCCGGCTGCGCGCGGGGCTGAAGTTCCACGACGGCGAACCGGTGCTGTCGAGGGACGTCGTCCAGAGCCTGATCCGCTGGATGCCGCGCGATCCGATGGGGCAGCTCATCCCGGCGCGGCTCGACGCCATCGAGGCGGCGGACGATCGCGCCTTCCGCATCCGGCCGAAGTCGCCGTTCCCGAAGATGATCTTCGCGCTCGGCAAGAACAATGCGCCGATGTCCTTCATCATGCCGGAGCGGATCGCCAAGACGGATCCGTTCCAGCCGATCACCGAGATCGTCGGTTCCGGCCCGATGCGGGTCAAGCGCGACGGGTGGGTGCCGGGTTCGCGCGCGGTGTTCGAGAGGTTCGCGGACTACGTGCGGCGCGAGGAGGCGCCGGACTGGCTCTCGGGCGGCACGCGCATTCTGGTCGACCGGATCGAGTGGCACATCCTGCCGGAGGCGGCCACCGCAGCCGCCGCGCTGCAGAACGGCGAGGTGGACTGGTGGGAGACGCCGCTGCCCGACCTGATCCCGGTGCTGCGCCGCAACCGCAACATCGCGGTCGACACCGCCGATCCGCTCGGCAACATCGGCAGCTTCCGGCTGAACCATCTGCATCCGCCGTTCGACAACCCCGAGATCGGCCGCGCGCTGCTGCTCGCGGTCAACCAGGAGGACTATCGCAAGGCGGTGGTCGGCGATGACCCTTCGATGTTCTCCACCAGCCATTCCTACTGGTCGAAGGGTAGCCCGATGCACACCGAGGCGGGCGCGGAGCCCCTGAAGCTGCGCAGTCCGGAGCGTGCGCGTGCGCCGTTGCAGGCGGCGGGCTGCAGCGGCCGGAAGGTGGTGCAGCTGCACGCCAGCGACTTCCCGACGATCGCCGCGCAGAGCCGGGTGCCGGCGGATCTGCTGCGCCGGCTCTGCGTGAACCTCGAGTTGGTCGCGACCGACTGGGGTACCGTGGTGCAGCGGCGCGCGAGTCGCGAGCCCTCCGACCGGGGCGGCTGGAACGTGTTCCCCACGACCTGGGCCGGACCCGACTGGTTCGATCCGGCGGCGGCTGTGGGTATGCGTACCGACGGCCTGAACGGCTGGTTCGGCTGGCCGACGAGCGAGAAGATCGAGGCGCTGCGCGATGCCTGGTTCGATGCGCCGAATTTCGCCGGGCAGAAGCGCATCGCCGCCGGGATCCAGGCGGAATCATTCCAGGTCGTGCCGCATGTGCCGCTCGGGCATTTCCTCTCGCCCTCGGCGATGCGGCGCAACGTCACCGGCCTGATCAAGAGCCCGGTGGTGCTGTTCGACAACATGGCCAAGGCGGCCTGAGCGACGGAGCGGACGACGGCGCGAGGCACGACCCGTATGATCGGACGGCGTGCTGCGGCCGGGCTGGCCGCGGCGACCTTCGCTGCGACCACGCTCGCTGCGCCCGCGGTGCGGGCGCAGGCATCGCCCGCGCGCACGCTGCGCTTCGCGCCGCACGCGCCGCTCGCCAATCTCGACCCGATCTGGGGCACGCAGTACGTCGTCCGCAACGCTGCGATGCTGGTCTGGGACACCCTGTACGGCATCGACAGCCGGCTGGAGCCGAAGCCGCAGATGGCCGAGGCGCACGAGGTCTCCGATGATCGGCTGACCTGGACCATCCGGCTGCGCAGCGGTCTGCGATTCCATGACGGCGACCCCGTGCGTGGGAAGGACGTGGTCGCGAGCCTCGAACGTTGGATGGTACGCGACCCGATGGGCCAGTCGATCCGCGCGCTGCGAGAGGAGCTTGCGGCACCGGATGACCGCACCATCCGGCTGCGCCTCTCCGCCCCCTATCCGCGGCTGTTGCAGGCGCTCGGCGCGCTCGGCGCGCCCTGCGCCTTCATCATGCCCGAGCGGATCGCGCGCACCGATCCGTTCACGCAGATCGACGAGGTGATCGGCTCCGGGCCGATGCGATTCCGCAAGGACGAGTGGGATCCCGGTGCGCGCGCAACCTTCGAGCGGTTCGAGCGCTACGAGCCGCGCGACGAGCCGGCCGACTGGATCGCGGGGGGCAAGCGGATCGCCTTCGACCGCATCGAGTGGATCGCGCGGCCCGACCCGGCGGCGACCGCCGCGGCGCTGCAGAGCGGCGAGCTCGACTGGTGGGAGCAGGTCGCGCCGGACCACGTGCCGGTGCTGCGGCGCAACCGCCAGATCGGCCTCGACATCGCCGATCCGCTCGGCAACATCGGCAGCCTGCGCTTCAATCATCTGCACCCCCCCTTCAACGATGTGCGCGCCCGGCGCGCGATCGCGATGGTGGTCGATCAGGCCGACTACATGCGCGCGGTGGTCGGCGACGACGACGTGCTGTGGCGGCGCGTGCCCTCGTTCTTCACCCCCGAGACGCCGCTCTATTCGGATGCCGGCGGCGAGATCCTGTCGGGGCCGCGCGACCACGACGCGGCGCGCCGCCTGCTCGCCGAGAGCGGCTATGACGGGCAGCCGATCACGCTGCTGGTCGCCGAGGATGTCGCACCGCTGAAGGCGATGGGGCAGGTCACGCACCGGCTGCTGCGCGAGCTCGGCTGCGTCGTGGACTATGTCGCGACCGACTGGGGCACGGTCGCGCGCCGCCGTGCCGTGCGGGCACCGCCGGCCAAGGGGGGCTGGAACATCTTCCACACCTGGCACGCGGGCGTGGACTGCGCGACCCCGGCAGGCTACACGGCGCTGCGCACCAACGGCGACGGCGCGTGGTTCGGCTGGCCCAACGATGCCGGCATCGAGCGGCTGCGCGAGGCCTGGTTCGCGGCCGTCACGCCGGCCGAGGAGCGGGCGGCGGTCGCGGAGCTGAACCGCGCCTCGATGGCGTTCATGACCTGGGTTCCAACCGGGCTGTTCATGGCCTATCAGGCGTGGCGGCGGAGCGTCAGCGGCATCGTCAAGGCGCCGCTGCCGCTGTTCTGGGGCGTGGCGAAGGCCTGAGGCGCAGGGGAGCACTGGACGAGCGATGTTGGCCTATATCGCGCGGCGGATCCTCTCCACCATCCCGGTGATGCTGGTGGTGGCCTTTGTCGTGTTCTCGATGCTGATCCTCTCGCCCGGCGACCCGGCGGCGGTGATCGCGGGCGATCAGGCGACACCCGAGGATGTCGAGCGCATCCGCGCCGCCCTCGGGCTCGACCGGCCGTTCCTCGTGCAGTTCGCCGAGTTCCTCTGGCGGCTGGTGAACTTCGATCTCGGCACGTCGATCTTCACCAACCTGCCCGTCACGCACATGATCGCGCAGCGGATCGAACCGACCGTGTCCCTGATGGTGCTGACCATCATCTTCTCGGTGACGATCGCGGTGCCGATGGGCGTGATCGCGGCCTGGAAGGCCGGGAGCTGGATCGACCGCGCGGTGATGGTGTTCGCCGTGCTCGGCTTCTCGGTGCCGGTCTTCGTCATCGGCTATCTCCTCGCATACATCTTCGCGCTCGAACTGGATTGGCTGCCGGTGCAGGGCTACACGCCGATCGCGCGCGGTTTCTGGCCTTTCCTCGAGAACCTGATCCTGCCGACGATCGCTCTCGGCTCGGTCTATATCGCGCTGATCGCGCGCATCACCCGCGCGACCATGCTCGAGGTGCTGGCGCAGGACTACATCCGCACGGCGAAGGCGAAGGGCCTCGGCACCCGCCCGATCCTGTTCCTGCATGCGCTGAAGAACGCCGCGGTGCCGATCAGCACGGTCGTCGGCATCGGCATCGCGCTCCTGATCGGCGGCGCGGTCGTGACCGAGAGCGTGTTCGCGATCCCCGGCCTCGGCCGGCTGACCGTCGATGCGATCCTGCGGCGCGACTACCCGGTGATCCAGGGCGTGGTGCTGCTGTTCAGCTTCGTCTACGTGCTGGTGAACCTCATGATCGACCTGCTCTACACCGTGTTCGACCCGAGGATCCGCTATTGAGCGCCGATACGGCCGTCGCGGCCGCTCCCGCCCAGGTCGAGATCTTCGCGCCCGAGAAGCGGCGTGGCCGGATCCGCACCTTCATCCGCCGCCACCCGGCGATCGCCCTCGGCGGCGCGCTGCTGTTCCTGATGGTGCTCGCGGCCGTGTTCGCGCCGCTGCTCTCCAGCATCGATCCGCAGGCGCTGGCACCCGCGCGGCGCGTGCGGCACCCTTCCGCGGAGTACTGGTTCGGTACCGACATGCTGGGGCGCGACGTCTATACGCGCGTGATCTACGGCACGCGCGTCTCGCTGATCGTCGGCTTCGCGGTGGCCATCCTCGCCTCGCTGCTCGGGCTGATCATCGGCCTGATCTCGGGCTTCATCCGTGTGCTCGACGGCGTGATCATGCGGGTGATGGACGGGCTGATGTCGATTCCGCCGATCCTGCTTGCGATCGCGCTCATGGCGGCGACCCGGGGGTCGGTGCAGAACGTGATCATCGCCATCACGATCGCCGAGATCCCGCGCGTCTCGCGCCTGGTGCGCAGCGTCGTGCTGTCCCTGCGCGAGCAGCCCTATGTCGAGGCGGCGATCGCGGCCGGCACCACCACCCCGCGCATCATCGTCCGCCACATCCTGCCGAACACGCTGGCGCCGCTGACGGTGCAGGCGACCTATATCTGCGCCTCGGCGATGATCACCGAAGCGATCCTGTCCTTCATCGGCGCCGGCACGCCGCCGATCATCCCGTCCTGGGGCAACATCATGGCCGAGGGCCGCGCGCTCTGGCAGGTCGCGCCCTACATCGTGTTCTTCCCTGCGCTGTTCCTGTCGCTGACCGTGTTGTCGGTGAACCTGCTCGGCGACGGGTTGCGCGACGCGCTCGATCCGCGTCTCGCGAAGCGCATCTGAGGGGAGAGGGCGATGGCTGAGCGTCTGCTCGAGGTCGAGGATCTGCGCACGCATTTCCGCACCATCGACGGCACGGTGCGCGCGGTGGACGGCGTCTCGTTCCACATCGCGAGCGGCGAGACGCTCGCGGTGGTGGGCGAGTCCGGCTGCGGCAAGTCGGTCACCTCGATGTCGATCCTGCGCCTTATCCAGGAGCCCCCGGGCAGGATCACCGGCGCGATCCGCTTCAAGGGGCGCGATTTGCTCAAGCTCACCGAGAAGGAGATGCGCGACATCCGCGGCAACGAGATCAGCATGATCTTCCAGGAGCCGATGACGTCGCTCAATCCGGTGCTGACGGTCGGGCGGCAGATCGGCGAGACGCTGAGGCTGCACCAGGGCATGGACGACAGGGCGGCCGAGGCGCGCGCGATCGAGATGCTGGAGCTCGTGCACATCCCCGAGGCGCGGCGGCGGGTGAAGGAGTATCCGCACCAGCTCTCGGGCGGGATGCGCCAGCGCGTGATGATCGCCATGGCGCTCGCCTGCAACCCGCAGCTCCTGATCGCCGACGAGCCGACCACCGCGCTCGACGTGACGATCCAGGCGCAGATCCTGGAACTGATGGGCGAGCTGAAGTCGAAGGTCGGCGCGGCGATCCTGCTGATCACGCATGACCTCGGCGTGGTCGCCGAGATGGCGGAGCGGATCGTCGTCATGTACGCCGGGCGGAAGGTCGAGGAGGCGCGCGCGACCGACCTGTTCGGCAGCCCGCGTCATCCCTACACCCAGGGCCTGCTCGGTGCGGTGCCGAAACTCGGCTCGTCGCTGGAGGGGCGCGGGCGCACCCGCCTGTCCGAGATTCCCGGCATCGTGCCGAACCTGAAGAAGCCGATCGAGGGCTGTGCCTTCGCGTCCCGCTGCCCGAACGCCACCGACCTCTGCCGCAGGGTGGCGCCGGGCGTCGAGCTGAAGGCGCCGGGGCATTTCGTCGCCTGCCACCACGCGCCGCGCGAGGCGATCGCTGCATGACACAAGCTCCCGCCAGGGCCGCCGCGCGGCCGCTGCTGGAGGTCAACGACCTCAAGAAGCACTTCCCGATCCGATCGGGCTTCCTCTCCGGCATCTCCGGCTATGTCTATGCCGTGGATGGCGTGTCGTTCTCGATCAACCGCGGCGAGACGCTGTCGCTGGTGGGCGAGTCCGGGTGCGGCAAGTCGACCGTCGGACGCACGGTGCTGCGCCTGATCGAGCCGACCGCCGGCCAGGTCCTGCTCGACGGCGAACGGATCGACGACCTGCCGGCGCGCCGGCTCAGGCCGCTGCGCCGGCGCATGCAGGTGGTGTTCCAGGACCCGTTCTCCTCCCTGAACCCGCGGCTCAAGGTGCGCGACATCCTGGCCGAACCGATCACCAATTTCGGCCTCGCCACCTCCAAGGGCGAGCTCGACGATCGGCTTGCCGACCTGATGGACAAGGTGCGCCTGCCCCGCGACGCGATGAACCGGTTCCCGCACGAGTTCTCGGGCGGGCAGCGCCAGCGCATCGGCATCGCGCGCGCCCTCGCCCCCGGCTCGGACCTGATCATCTGCGACGAGGCGGTCTCCGCGCTCGACGTCTCGGTGAAGGCGCAGATCGTCAACCTGCTCTCCGACCTCCAGGACGAGCTCGGCGTGTCGCTGCTGTTCATCAGCCACGATCTGGCGATCGTCGAGCACATCACGCACCGGGTCGCCGTGATGTATCTCGGCAAGATCGTCGAGATCGCCGACAAGAAGACCCTGTTCGCCACCCCCAAGCACCCCTACACCGAGGCGCTGCTCTCGGCGGTGCCGGTGCCGGACCCGACGACCAAGCGCAACCGGATCATCCTGAAGGGCGACGTGCCGAGCCCGATCCGCCCGCCCTCGGGCTGCCGCTTCCACACCCGCTGCCCGCACGCCTTCGACCGCTGCAAGGTCGAGGAGCCGACGCTGAAGGTGGTGGCGCCCGGCCAGTTCGCCGCCTGCCACCTGCACGATCCCGCCGCGCAGCCGGTCGCGCGAGCGGCTTGACGACACGGCTCGGGGGTGGCGACACTCCCGCCCGGAACGGACCGGGCCCGTGCATCCGCGCGGGCTATTTCGCGACAGAGGGGAGACGTCGGATGCCCAAGGTCTCACTGACCGTGAACGGCAAGCCTGCCAGCGCGGAGGTCGAGAACCGCACGCTGCTGGTCGAGCTGCTCCGCGAGCACCTGCGGCTGACCGGCACGCATGTCGGCTGCGACACGAGCCAGTGTGGCGCCTGCGTGGTGCATGTGAACGGCGCCTCGGTGAAGTCGTGCACCATGCTCGCGGTGCAGTGCGAGGGCGCGGAGGTTGTCACGATCGAGGGTTTGGCGGCGCCGGACGGCACGCTCCATCCGATGCAGGAGGCCTTCCGCGAGTATCACGCGCTGCAATGCGGCTTCTGCACCCCGGGCATGGTGATGAGCGCGATCGACCTGGTGCAGCGCAACCCCCAGGGCCTCTCCGACCGCGAGATCCGCGAGGGGCTGGAGGGCAATCTCTGCCGCTGCACGGGCTACCACAACATCGTCCGCGCGATCGCGGCCGCCCAGCAGGTGATGCACGGCAAGGTGAAGGAGCTCCCCCGCGCGGCCGAGTAGCCGCGCCGATCGCGCGCCTTCCGGGCGCGCCAAGAACCGACGGAAGGCGTCGCTCGCAGCAACGCAACAGGGACACAGGAGCGTTCAGATGGGGTTCGAGGGCATCGGTGCGGCGGTCAGGCGGCGTGAGGACCTGCGGTTCATCTCCGGCCGAGGCAACTACACCGACGACATCAATCGGCCAGGCCAGCTTCACGCGGTGATCATCCGCAGCCCGCACGCGCATGCACGTATCAAGGGCATCGATGCGGCGGCGGCGAAGGCCGCGCCCGGTGTAGTGGCGGTGTTCGTCGGCGAGGACATGGCCGCCGACAATCTCGGCGGCCTGCCCTGCGGCTGGCAGGTGAAGAACAAGGACGGCAGCCCCATGGCCGAGCCGCCGCATCCGGTGCTCGCGGTCGGCAAGGTGCGGCATGTCGGCGACCCGGTCGCGGTGGTGATCGCCGAGACCAAGGGGGCCGCGCGTGACGCGGCCGAACTCGTCTCGGTGGACTACGAGGTGCTCCCCGCGGTGCCGACCCTGGAGGCCGCGCAGAAGCCGGGCGCGCCGCTGGTCCATGACGGTGTTGCCGGCAACATCTGCTACGACTGGCATCTCGGCGACAAGGACGCGGTGGATGCCGCCTTCGCCAAGGCGCACAAGGTCGGCAGGCTGGAGCTGGTCAACAATCGGCTGATCCCGAACGCGATGGAGCCGCGTGCCGCCGTCGGCGAGTTCGATCCCGCCTCGGGCGACTACACGCTCTACACCACCAGCCAGAATCCGCACGTGATCCGCCTGCTGATGGGCGCCTTCGTGCTGCACATCCCCGAGCACAAGCTGCGCGTGGTCGCCCCCGATGTCGGCGGCGGGTTCGGCTCGAAGATCTACCATTACGCCGAGGAGGCGATCGTCACCTGGGCCGCCGGCAAGGTGAAGCGCCCGGTGAAGTGGACGGCCGAGCGCACCGAGAGCTTCATGTCGGATGCGCACGGGCGCGACCACGTCACCGTCGCCGAGATGGCGATGGACAAGGACGGCAGGTTCCTCGGCCTGCGCGTGCGCACCCAAGCGAACATGGGCGCCTATCTCTCGACCTTCGCGCCCTGCGTGCCGACCTATCTCTACGCCACTTTGCTCGCCGGCGTGTACACGACCCCGGCGATCTACGCCGAGGTGAAGGCGGTGTTCACCAACTCCGTCCCGGTCGATGCGTATCGCGGCGCGGGCAGGCCGGAGGCGAGCTTCCTGCTCGAGCGGCTGGTCGATATCTGCGCGCTCGAGATGGGGCTGGATCGCGTCGAGATCCGCCGGCGGAACTTCATCCCCTCCAGCGCCTTCCCGTATCAGACGCCCGTGGCGTTGCAGTACGACAGCGGCGACTACACCGCCACACTGGAGGCCTGCCTGAAGGCGGCAGACTGGGCCGGGTTCGAGGCGCGCCGGG
Organism: uncultured Elioraea sp.; assembly: GCA_937995555.1. Lineage (GTDB taxonomy): Bacteria > Pseudomonadota > Alphaproteobacteria > Acetobacterales > Acetobacteraceae > Elioraea. Next base: position 5,162 of record CALKJX010000348.1, on the reverse strand, counting down.
CGGAGGCCAAGAAGCGCGGCAAGCTGCGCGGCATCGGCATCTCCACCTATATCGAGGCCTGCGGCATCGCGCCCTCGGCGGTGGTGGGCTCGCTCGGCGCGCGCGCGGGTCTCTACGAGGTGGCGAACATCCGCGTGAACCCCACGGGCAGCATCACCGTCTTCACCGGCACGCACAGCCACGGCCAGGGGCACGAGACCACCTTCGCCCAGCTCATCGCCGATCAGTTCGGGGTGCCGATGAGCCAAGTCGAGATCGTGCACGGCGACACGGCCAAGATTCCGTTCGGCATGGGCACCTACGGGTCGCGCTCGCTCGCGGTCGGCGGCTCGGCGATGGTGAAGGCGGCCGAGAAGATCATCGCCAAGGGCAAGCGCATCGCTGCGCATCTGCTCGAAGCCTCGGCCGACGACATCGAGTTCAAGGACGGCAAGTTCCAGGTTGCCGGCACCGACCGCGCCAAGGCGCTCGCCGAGGTGAGCCTCGCCGCCTATGTGCCGCACAACTACCCGATCGAGGAGCTCGAACCGGGGCTGGAGGAGACGGCGTTCTACGATCCCAAGAACTTCACCTATCCCGGTGGCTGCCACATCTGCGAGGTCGAGATCGACCCGGACACCGGCGTCGTGCAGGTGGTGAATTTCTGCGCGGTCGATGATGTCGGCCGCGTGATCAACCCGATGATCGTCGAAGGCCAGATCCAGGGCGGTGTCGCGCAGGGCATCGGCCAGGCGCTGCTCGAAACCTGCGTCTATGACGAGAACGGCCAGCTCCTGTCCGGCAGCATGATGGACTACACCCTGCCGCGCGCCGACGACCTGCCGAACATCAAGGTCGGCACCGCGATCACGCTCTGCACGCACAACCCGCTCGGCGTGAAGGGCTGCGGCGAGGTCGGCGCGATCGGCTCGCCGCCCGCGGTGATCGGCGCCGTCGTCGATGCGCTGAAGGACTACGGCGTGCGCCATATCGACATGCCGGCGACACCGCACAAGCTGTGGCGGATCATCAACGCCAATCGGCCCCGCATGGCGGCCGAGTGAGGGAGAGGACCGATGTACGATTTCGCCTATCACCGTCCATCCTCGGTCGCCGATGCGGTCAAGCTGCTCGCGTCCGACCCCGACGCGAAGGTGATGTCGGGCGGGATGACCCTGATCCCGACCCTGAAGCAGCGCCTCGCCAGACCCTCCGCGATCATCGATCTCTCGGGAATCAGGGATCTCGTGGGCATCTCGGTCTCGGCGGGCGCCGTCACCATCAAGGCGATGACCACGCACGCCGCGGTCGCCGCCTCCGCCGAGGTGAAGAAGGCGATCCCCGCACTCGCCGCGATGGCCGAGCACATCGGCGACGCGCAGGTGCGCAACCGCGGCACGATCGGCGGCTCGATCGCCAACCATGATCCGGCCGCCGACTATCCCGGCGCCGTGCTGGCGCTCGGCGCCACGGTGCACACCAACACGCGCAAGATCGCCGCGGACGACTTCTTCACCGGCATGTTCTCGACCGCGCTCGCGCCGGACGAGCTCGTCACCGCGGTCGAGTTCCCGATCCCGGAGAAGGCGGCCTACGTGAAGTTCCCCAACCCGGCCTCGCGCTACGCCATGGTCGGGGTGTTCGTCGCCAAGGGACCGGCCGGGGTGCGCGTCGCCGTCACCGGCGCGGGCGCGAACGGCGTGTTCCGCCACACGGCGATGGAGGAGGCGCTGGCGAAGAACTGGTCGCCGGACGCGCTGCATGATGTCGGCACGGCCGAGGAAGGGCTGAACGGCGACATCCATGCGAGCAAGGAGTATCGCGCGCATCTCGTCGGCGTGATGGCCAAGCGCGCGGTCGCCAAGGCCGGTTGAGAAAAGTTGCGTGGGCGAAGGGCCATCGGCCCTTCCCCCCGCACCCCCAAGCCCGCTTTTCAGTCCCGGCGGTCGCGCCAGCGACGCTCCAACACGGCAAGCGGCGCAAGAGCCCGGGCGAAGCCGTAGGCGGGGATCGGCTTCAGGGGCTCGCGCAGCAGTGGCAAGTGCTCCCAGGGCGTGCCGAGGGCCTGACGGGCAAGCTCGCGACCGATCGCCACGCCGAGGGCCACGCCGCGGCCGTTGCAGCCGATCCAGGTGGTGACCCCAGGCGCCAGCTCGTGCACATGCGGCGCACGGTCGGCGGTGATGCCGACATGGCCCCACCAGACATGGTCGAACCGCGGCACGCCGAGCTGCGGATAGACGCGCGCGACACGGGCGCCGATGCGGGCGACGATGCGCTCGCGCCAGTTCCGGCCGATCACCAGCGCCCCGCCTGTCACCAGCCGTCCGTTCGCATCGAAACGGAAGAAGTGCAGATCGCCGCGCGTGTCCGACAGCGCATGACCCTCGGGTAGGATGGTGCGGCGCACATTGTCCGAGAGCGGAACGGTCACCATCTGGTAGCTCGCCACCGGGATCACCTCGCGCCGAAGCCCCGGCCACAGCTCGTCCGAATAGGCGTTGGTGGCGAGGATCACGCGATCGGCGACGATGCGTCCGCGCGGCGTGCGCACACTCCACGTCGCGCCCTCGCGCACCAGCGCGGCGGCCGGCGAATGCGTGAACACCCGTGCCCCGGCCCGAATTGCCGCAGCCGCCAGGCCGCGCGCCAGCCCCAGCGGATTGATCCGCCCGCCCGTTCGGTTCATCCAGCCGCCGTGCCAGTGCGCGCTGCCGGCCAGCCTCGCCATCGCGTCGCGGTCGAGCAGCTCGACCGGCGCGCCGCGGCTGCCCCATTGCCGCACGCGCGACTCGGCGAGCTTCATCCGGCTCGGCCGGTGCGCAGGCTGGAGCCAGCCGTTCTGTACCGCCTCCGCCGCGATCCCGTGCCGGCGGACCAGGTCGAACACCAGCGCCGCACTGTCGCGGATCAGCCCGACGAAGGCCTCGCCCTTGTCGCCGAATCGGCGTGCGATCTCGTCGGGGTCCATGCGCGAGAGGTTCGGAATCACCTGGCCGTTGTTGCGTCCCGAGGCACCCCAGCCGATCGCCCCGGCCTCCAGCACGACGACCGACGCCCCACTCTCGGCCGCGTGCAGCGCCGCGGAGAGGCCGGTGAACCCCGCACCGACCACGCAGAGACCGGCGCGCATATCGCCCTCGAGCGCGGTTGTGTCGGGCGGTGGTGGTGCGGTTGCCGCCCAGAGCGAGGGCGGCAACTCGGTCAGCGGGACGTCATCGGGCATGAGCGCAGCAAGCCGCACTCCGCCGCGCGCGGCAAGATCAGGCGGCGTAGACCCAGTTCACGCCGTCGCCGAAACTGTCGTAGCGCACGCCATAGACATGGATGGAGATCGCGGTCGCATCCGAGGCGTTGTGCAGCTGGTGGATCAGCGTGATGTCGGCCGGCCCGCAGCTGGTCGCGCCCACCGGGCGCGGAATGGTGCGGATCCGCACCGGCTTGCCGCTGCCGCCCAGCGCGAAATAGCGCTCCTCGACCCACCCGCGGTGCACGCCGAACGCGCACCAGGTGCGGTGGCCGTGCACCGGGCTCGCCTGGCCGGGCTCCCAGACGATCGCGACCATCGCCCAGCCGGCGTCGCGGTCCTCGTGCAGCAGGTGGCGCACGTAGCGGTCGGGGCAGCCGGGACAGTCCAAGCCGGCGAGCAGTTCCGGCCGGTCGAGGAACGGCGCGATCGCCTCGGCGATGCGGCATTCCCGGCCACGGTCCGGCCCACGCTCCGCCGCCGTCACGGCCTCGATCATCGCTTGCAAGGTCGCGTTGTGTGCAACCGCACTGATCTGGTTCATGCCCTTCCCCCTGTCCCCTCAGGTCGCGATGCGCGTCGCCGCCTCGGGCGACAGCAGCGCGTCCATCACCATGGTCCGGCTGGTACCGATCTCGCAGGCAGCGAGTCGCGCCGCCTCCTCGCCGTCGCCGGCGACCAGGGCGGCGATCAGCGCCCCGTGCTCGGCGCGCATCTCGCCGGTGCGGTCGCGTCTGGCGAGGCCGAGCACCAGCATGCGCGTCGCCTCGTCGAGCAGCCGGCCGAGGATGCGCGCGAGCCTGCGATTGCCGGACAGTTCGGCGACCGCGACGTGGAATGCGCGGTTGGCTTCCAGGAAGGCGAGCGCGCTCTCCGGGTCGACCGGGTCGTAGCCGCAGCGCACCACGGCATCGAGCCGCTCCAGGGCCGCGGCATCGACGCGGCCGGCGGCGAGGCGCGCCGCTTCGGGCTCCAGCAGGGCACGCAGCGCGAACACCTCGTGGATGTCGCGCACGGTGATCGGGCTCACCATCCAGCCGCGGCGGGACAGGGGCTGGACCAGCCCCTCGTCGGCGAGGCGGGCAAGTGCGGCGCGCACCGGCGCCTTGCCGAGCCCCGTGAGCGTCGCCGCCGCGGTTTCGCTGACGGTTTCGCCGGGCGGCAGGCGCGTGGCCAGGATGGCCCGGCGCAGGCTGGCTGTGGCCTGTTCGGTCAGGCTCGCGGGCGGCGGCTCAAGTGCGGCGATCACTGACCGTCGGCTGCCATTCGTTCTGACATGTCAGAGTGATGCCAAGTCAGGCGCTGTGCGTCAACGCTGTCCTGCGCCCGGTCCGGTCAGGACCTGTCGCGGGGCGTGATCGTCAGATGGCAGCACCCCGTCGCGCCGGGCGTCCAGGTCCGGTTCTCGATCGCGAAGCCGGCCGCCTCGAAGGTGCCGAGATCGACCGCGCCGGCGATCCGGCAGAGGACGGCGCGTTTCGCGTCCGGCACGCCGGCCTCGCGCCAGGCCTGCTGCAGCGGGCAGGTCTGGAACCTGATCTCCAGCGCGCCGCCGTCGCAGCGGCGCAATTCGGGGCGGAACAGCGCCTCGCCACCCGGCAGTCCGCCGAGGAATGCCTCCTTCAGCCCCGTGAGATCGGCGGGGGCGAAGCGCCGGAACGCCTCGCCCACCGCCCGGCCGCGCAGCCGCACGGCGCGCGTCAGCACCGCCTCGGCGCGCTCGGCACCGATCGCATCCGTGAGTGCGTCATAGGCGGCGAGGTAGAACAGCGCGCGGTTGGCGATCTGCGCCCTGAGCTGGTCGAGCAGCCGATCGGGCTCCACCGCGCGCCAACCCGTCAGTCGACGCGGGCGCCGGAGCGGCGCACCACGTCGGCCCAGACGCCGAGATCGCGCTCGAGCATTGCCCGCGCCTCGGCCGGACCCTGGCCCATCG
>CALKJX010000347.1 GCA_937995555.1 uncultured Elioraea sp. | reverse complement strand
GCCCGCCTGGTCGTCGCCCACCACGGTCAGGAACGAGGCCGAGCCGCCGAGGGCGGTGATGTTGCGCACGACATTGCCCGCGCCGCCCGGCATGGCGATCTCGCGCTCGACCGTCACCACCGGGATCGGCGCCTCGGGGCTTACGCGCTCGACCGTGCCGTAGACGTAGCGGTCGAGCATCGCATCGCCGACCACCAGCACCGAGGCACGCTTCAGGGCGCGCCCCGCGGCGACCAGGTCGACGGGTTCGGTGTCGGTCATCGGCGTCGGCATAGCGACCGGCCGGGCGCGGGGCAAGCGGCGCAGTTCATGCCTGGAACAGCGCCATGCGGTCGGCCCAGAACGCGGCCGCCGTGAGCTTCCCGCCATAGACCGCGCCGGTGTCGAGGCCGATGCGGTTGCGGCGGATCACCGGCGCGCGCTCGGGCGTGTGGCCGTGCACGACCACGGCGCCGTGATCGGCCTCGGAGTGCAGGAACGGCTCGCGGATCCAGATCAGGTCGTCGGCGTCCTGGGCATCGAGCGGGACGCCGGGGCGGATGCCGGCGTGGACGAACAGGTAGCCACCCGCGCGGTGGCGGCGGGCGAGTCCGCGCAGGAAGGCAAGGTGTGCCGGCGGCAGGCGCCCGGCCCAGGTCTCGGGCGGATCCTCGCCGGAGAGGCCGTAGGAGTTGAGGGTCGCGACCCCGCCGTTGCGCAGCCACAGCGCCAGGGCGCTGTCGTCGGCCGGGTGGTCCAGCACGTCGAGCATCATCGCCTCGTGGTTGCCGCGGAGATGGATGGTGGTGGCGCGAATCGGCGGGGCGAGCACCCGGTCGATGACGCCGCGGCTGTCCGGGCCGCGATCGACATAGTCGCCGAGATAGACGATCAGCCGCTCGGGCTCGGGGGCGGTCGCGGCGTCCTCGGCGATCCGTGCGTGGATGGCATCGAGCTGGTCGGCGCAGCCATGGGTGTCGCCCACGGCATAGACGCGCAGGCCGGGGGGCAGGGTGGCAGGGGCCGGCAGGGGGGCGGGCATTGCGGTGCAGCGTAGCGGCGCTGCCGCGGCGCGTCACTTGCGGCGCGGGCCCGGCCGGGCCAGAGGTGGGGGATGCGGACCGTGCTGGAGGCTCAGGGGCTCGCCAAGCGCTACGGCGACGTGCTGGCGGTGAACGACGTGTCGTTCACGCTGGCGGCCGGGCAGACGGTGGGGCTGCTGGGCGGCAACGGTGCGGGCAAGACGACGACGATCGCGATGCTGCTCGGGCTGCTGATCCCGGATGCCGGGCGGATCACGGTGCTGGGCCGCGACATGGCGCGCGACCGGTTCGCCGCCTTGGCGCGGATGAACTTCTCCTCGCCCTATGTGTCGCTGCCGCATCGCCTCTCGGTGCGCGAGAGCCTGCGGGTCTACGGACATCTCTACGGGGTTCGCGGCCTGGAGGCGCGGATCGCGCGGCTGGCGGAGGAGCTGGATCTCGCAGCGCTGCTCGACCGGCCGGCGGGCGAGCTGTCTGCGGGACAGAAGACGCGCGCGGCCTTGGCGAAGGCGTTGATCAACACGCCGGAGGTGTTGCTGCTCGACGAGCCGACCGCGAGCCTCGACCCCGATACAGCCGACCGGATGCGCGCCTGGCTGGAGGCCTATCGGGCGGAGACCGGGGCGGCGCTGGTGCTGGCGAGCCACAACATGGCGGAGGTGGAGCGGCTCTGCGACGAGGTGCTGATGCTCAAGCGCGGCCGGGTGGTGGACCGTGGCGCGCCGGCGGATCTGATCGCGCGCTACGGGCGGACGGATCTGGAGCAGGTCTTCCTCGACATCGCGCGCGGCACCGGAGCGGCGGCGGAGGTCGCGTCGAGCGCGTGTTGATGGGATAGGGGGATTGGGGGAAAGGGCCAATGGCTCTTTTCCCCCAGGCGGTTTTCTTGGGGCCGCCGAGCGGCCTGCGCGTCTACGCCAGCGTCCACTCCAGTGTCACGGTGGCGTTCAGCACCTTCGACACGGGGCAGCCCGCCTTGGCGCCCTCGACGATGGCGGCGAACTTCTCGCGCTCGATTCCCGGCACCTCGGCGTGCAGCGTCAGCGCCGAGCTCGTGATCGCGAACCCGCCATCCTTCGGTTCGATCGTCACGGCGGCCTTGGCGTGCAGGCGCTTGGGCTTGAACCCCTCCTTCGACAGCCCGAACGAAAGCGCCATCGCGAAGCAGCCGGCATGCGCGGCGGCGATCAACTCCTCCGGGTTGGTGCCGGGCGCGTTCTCGAACCGGCGCGCGAACGAATAGGGCGTAGCCGGCAGCACGCCGCTCGGCGTCGTCAGCGTGCCCGATCCTTCCTTGCCCGTCCCTTCCCAGACTGCCTCGGCGGTGCGGGTGATCCCGGCCATCGCTCACTCCCTCGCTGGTTGGTCCGGTGACACTGGCACGGCTTGGCCGGGCTTGTCAGCCTGCCCGCGCGTCCCGTAGCGTCACCAGAACGAGCGGGGGAGGATGATCATGCGCCGCCGGATGATGCTGTTGTCGCTGCCAGCTCTCGTCGCGACACGCGCGCGGGCACAGTCCTACCCGACGCGGCCTGTCCGCTTCCTCGTGCCCTTCATCCCCGGCAGCGCGCCCGACGTGATCGCGCGCCAGATCGCCGAACGGCTCGCGCCCGCGCTTGGCCAGCCCGTGGTGGTCGAGAACCGGCCCGGCTCGGGCGGCAATATCGGCTTCACGCACGGCGCGCGCGCGGCGAGTGACGGCTATACGCTGATCCTCGGCACCAACTCGCTGGTGATCAATCCCGCCCTCTATGCGCGCGTGGAGTACGACCCGCTCGCCGACTTCATTCCCGTGCACCTGCCCTTCGCCATGCCCCATCTGCTGGTGGTCTCGGCCGAGGCCGCACCGCGCGATCTCGCCGCACTGGTCGCGCTGCTGAAGGCCGAGCCGGGCCGGCACAACTATGCCTCCGGCGGCAACGGCTCGGGCGCGCATCTCGCCGCCGAACTGCTGAAGAGCCGCGCCGGCGTCGAGGCCGTGCACGTGCCCTATCGCGGCGCGCCCGACATCATCAACGCCGTGCTCGGCAACCAGGTGCTGTTCGGCCTGCCGACGATGAGCACGGCGATGCCGCTGGTGACCGCCGGCCGGTTGCGCGCGATCGCGGTGACGTCGCCACAGCGCAGCCCCGCCCTGCCGGACGTGCCGGCGCTGGCGGAGCACTATCCCGGCGCCGAGGTCGTCAGCTGGTTCGCGGTGATGGTGCCCGCCGGCACGCCGGCGCCGATCGTCGCGCGCGTCGAGACGGCGATCCGCGGCCTGTTCGCCGACCCGGCGTGGGTGGCGCGCATGACCGCGGACGGCACGATCGCGGTGAACATGGGACACGATGACTTCGCCCGCTACTACCGGGGCGAGGTGGCGAAATGGGCTGAGCTCGTGCGGCTTTCCGGCGCGCGCGTCGAGTAGCGCGGGGGCTCC
>CALKJX010000346.1 GCA_937995555.1 uncultured Elioraea sp. | reverse complement strand
ACGAGGCCTCGCTCGCGGTCGAGCGCGCGGGCGAACAGGCGGACGCGGCGTGGGAGGCCTGGCGCGCAGCGGTGCAGGCGCTGCTGGCGCGGGAGTCGTGAGGCGGCTCAGAACTTCCCGTCGGCGGCCAGAACGATCCGGCCGATCACCTGCCCGGCGCGCAGCCGGTTCAGCGCCTCGCCAGCCTTCTCCAGCGGCACGGTGGCGACCGGGATCGCCGGCAGTTTGCCACCCTTGGCCAGCGCGATCAGTTCGCGCAGTTCCTTGACGTTGCCGACATAGCTGCCGCGCACCGTCAGCGCGCGCGTCGGCATCAACGGCAGCGGCAGCGGCAGATCGCCGCCATAGAGCCCGACCAGGATCAGCGTGCCGCCCTTGCGGAGCGAGGCGAAGGCGGCGCGGGCTGAGGGCCCGGCGCCGACCAGGTCGATCACCGCCTCGACCGGCCCGCCGCAGGCCGCGATCACGCGTGCGGCCACCTCGTCCGGCGTGTCGGCCTTGCCGTCCACCACGTCGGTCGCACCCTCGGCGATCGCGGCGTCGCGCTTCTTCGCATCGATATCGACCACGACGATGCGCTTGTGGCCGAGCGCTTTCAGCACGGCGATCGCGTTCAGCCCGAGCCCGCCCGCGCCGAACAGCACCACCGGCTCGTCGGGCGGCAGCGGCATCACCTTCCGGATCGCCGAATAGACCGTCAGCCCAGAGCAGGCATAGGTCGCGGCCAGCGCGGGATCGAGCCCGTCGATCGCGATCAGGTGGCGCGGCTCGGGCACCAGGACGTGCGTCGCGTAGCCGCCGTGCTGATAGACCCCGATCGAGCGCGGCTTGAGGCACATGTTGTCCTCGTCCGCGCGGCACTTCGCGCAGGTGCCACAGCCGACCCAGGGGAACACCAGCCGCAGATCGCCGACCTTGAGCCCGCTCGTCGCCGCCTTCGGCCCGAGCTTCAGCACGCGCCCGACCACCTCGTGGCCCATCGCCAGCGGCAGGGTCACGCCGCGGTCCTTCAGCGTCAGCACCTTGCCGCCGCCCATGTCGTAGAAGCCGTCCCAGATATGGATGTCGCTGTGGCAGACGCCGCAATGCGTCACCTCCAGCAGCACCTGCTCGCCCTCGGGCTCCGGCGTCGGCAGCTCGATCGGCTGGAGCGGCTTGCCGTTCTCGATCACCGCCATCGCGCGCATGCGTTTCCTCCTCCGCGTTGCCGCCCGATGGGAGCGCGCCGGCGGGATCGGGTCAAGCGACGCTTCCCGTTGCGCCCCCGCGCATGGCATGGTCGGGGCGTGATAGACCATCCGCTCCGCGCAACGATCAACGACGAGCTGCACGCGCGCCCGCATCCGCGGCTGACCGCGCCGGCCGTGCTCAGCCATGTCGTGCTGATGGCGGGCGAAGGCGACGCCGAGGCTGATCGCGAGCGCTTCGCCGCGTTCTGTCGCGGGAACGGCGCACCCGCCCCGTCCGAAGGGGCGCGGCACCACGCCGTGGCGCTCGGCGGACGCACCCTGCGCTGGGAACGCCACGGCGAGTTCACGGCTGTCACGGTCATCGCGGATGCGGTCGCCGGCGGTCAGGACGGCAGCTGGTCCGCGCTCACGCCGCCGAGCGTCGCCTGGCTGGACGCGCTGCCGGGTGAGCGACTCGCGGCGGTCCATCTCAAGGTGCTTCCCGGGATCGCGGCCGCCCCGCCGGCCGAGGCGTTCGCCGGCGAGGTCGTAGGGAGCACGGTCGGCGACGGCGCGGGCGCGGTGTTCGCCGATTTCCGCATCGGCGCGGACGGCTTCACGCGCATGCTGCTCTACGCCAACAAGCTCACGCCGGGCCGGCTCGGGCGGATGGCGCAGCGGCTGCTGGAGATCGAGACCTACCGCATGGCTGCGCTGCTCGGCCTGCCGCCGGCGCGCGCGGCGACCCAGCAGCTCGCGGCCTTCGAGCGCAGGCTCGATGCGATCGTCGCCGCGACCAGCGCCGCGACCGAGGACGACCACACGCTGCTTGATCGACTGACACGGCTTGCCGCCGAGGCCGAGGCGCTGGCCGCCGCCAACCGCTTCCGCTTCGCCGCGACCGAGGCCTATGGCGCGCTGGTCAGCGCGCGGATCGCGGAACTGCACGAGGATCGCGTCGAGGGGGCACAGCGGCTCGGTCTGTTCCTCGAACGCCGCTTCGTGCCGGGCCTGCGCACCTGCGCCGCTGTGGCGCGCCGCGAACGCACGCTGCTCGACGGCATCGCACGCGCGGGCGGCATGTTGCGCACACGCGTCGAGGTGCGGCTCGCGGCGCAGAACCGCGACCTGCTGGAGGCGATGGACCGGCGCGCTCGACTGCAACTCCGGCTCAGCCAGGCGGTCGAGGGCCTCTCGGTGTTCGCGATCGCCTACTATGCGGTGAGCCTGCTGAAATACATGGCCGAGGGCGTGCCGCTGCTTGGCCTGCCGGATGCCGCCAAGCTGGCCGGGCTGCTCGGCCCGCCGCTGGTGATGGCCGCCACGTGGTACGCCGTACGGCGCATCCGGAAAGGGCTCCGGCGCGAGGAGTGAGCCTCGCGCCGCAAGGCTCAGCGGCCGTTCAGCCAGGGGTCGCTGTCGGCGAACTGCCCGCCCGCCTCGACCACGCGCCAGAACGTGTAGTCGGCCCAGTGCAGGATGGTGTTCTCAAGGCTGCGCACAAGCAACTCGCCCTCGCCCGAATGCGCGGCCGCCATGTGCGCGACCGCCTCGGGCAGCCCCATGGTCAGGCAGATATGGATGCCGTAGCCGGGATGGCGCAGCGACGGCATGCCGACCGCGCGCGGGTTCGACTTCCAGCGCGCGACGTTCTCCGGGTCGAACTCCCAGACCTTGCCGATGTCGTGGCAGAGGCATCCCGCGATCAGGATGTCGCGGTCGTAGCGGAACTCCGGGAACAGCCCGGCCATCTCCTCGGCGATCTTCACCGCCATGCGCGTCACCGCGCGGATGTGGTCCGCCTGCGTGCCATGCCGGAGCGGTGTTGAGTCGTAGTTGCCCGAGGGCTTCATGTCGCCGACGCGCGTGAAGGACGAGGACGCCACCGCCGCCGCCCAGGCATCGGTCACGCCGGCGCGCAACGATGCGTCCGCGATCCAGGCGATCTCCGGCATCTCGTCGAGGATCGCCGCGCGCATCGCATCCGTGATCTCGATCCGCTTGCCGCGCAGCTCCACCACCCTGACCGCAGCCGTCATGCTGTCCTCCCCGCCGCGCGCTCGGCCGGCTAGACGGAAAAGTACTTCGCCCGCGGGTGCAGCACCACGATCGCGCTGGTGCTCTGCTCCGGATGGAGCTGCCACTCGTCGGACAGCGACACGCCGATCCGCTCGCCACCCAGCAGGCTGAGCAGCGGCAGTTGGTCCTCGAGCTTCGGGCAGGCGGGATAGCCGAACGAGTAGCGGCTGCCGCGATAGCCCTGCTGCAGCATCCTGTCGATGTCGCGGTCGTCCTCGGAGGCGAAGCCGCACTCCGCGCGGATGCGCTTGTGCACGTACTCCGCCATCGCCTCCGCGACCTCGACCGACAGCCCGTGCAGGTAGAGGTAGTCCTGGTAGCGGTTCGCCTCGAACCACTGCCGCGCCATGTCGGACGCCTTCTGGCCGACCGTCACCACCTGAAGCCCGATCACGTCGCGGTTCTCCGGCCCGTCGTCGATGTCGCGGAAGAAATCGGCGATGCACTCGCCGTCCTCCTTCGCCTGGCGCGGCAGGGTGAAGCGGCAGAGCTCGGTCCGGCCATCCTCCATGAACAGCACCACGTCGTTGCCCTCGCCGGCCGCCTTCCAGTAGCCGTAGAGCGCCTGGGGCTTGAGGATCTGCTCCTCCTCGCAGAGCCGCAGCATCCGCTTCAGCACCGGGCGCAGCTCCTGCTTCGCCCAGCCGAGGAAGTCCTCGAGCCGCCGCCCCTGTTTCCGGAAGCCCCACTGGAACTGGTAGAGCGAGCGCTCATTGATGAACGGCACCACCGCCTTGGTCGGCGCTTCGAGCAGGCGCGGGCCCCAGAAGGGCGGGGTGGGCGGCACGTACCCATCCGCCAGCCGCCGGCGCCGCGCCCGGGCATAGGCGCGATCGACAGGCGCGACCGCCGCATCCGCCGCCTCGCCGAGCTTGCGCCGCGTGTTGCTGGGCTTGCCGCGCCGCTTCGCCTGCACCGCAGCGAGATAGTCGTCGAACTGCCCGCCGACCACCTTGTCCATGAGATGGAGCCCGTCGAAGGCATCGCGCGCATAGGCCACACGGCCGGCGCCATAGGCGAGCGCGCAATCCTCCTCGACGTAGTTGCGCGTGAGCGCCGCACCGCCGAGGAACACCGGGATGTCCAGCCCGAGCCGCGTCATCTCCTCGAGGTTCTCGCGCATCACGACCGTGGACTTCACCAGCAGCCCGCTCATGCCGATCGCGTGCGCGCGGTTCTCGTTCGCCGCCTTCAGCATCTCCGCGAGCGGCACCTTGATGCCCAGGTTGATCACCCGGTAGCCGTTGTTGGTGAGGATGATGTCGACCAGGTTCTTGCCGATGTCGTGCACGTCGCCCTTGACGGTGGCGAGCACGACCGTGCCCTTGCTCTGGCCCTCGACCCGTTCCATGTGCGGCTCGAGATACGCCACCGCCGCCTTCATGGTCTCGGCCGATTGCAGCACGAAGGGAAGCTGCATCTTGCCCGCGCCGAACAGCTCGCCCACCACCTTCATGCCGTCGAGCAGGATGGTGTTGATGATGTCGAGCGGTGCGATCCCCTTGGCCATCGCCTGGGCGAGATCGTCCTCCAGCCCCTTGCGGTCGCCGTCGACGATGCGGTCCTTCAGCCGCTCCTCCACCGTCTCGGCACGCCTGCGCTTGCCGGTGTCGGCCGCCTTGCGGTCGGCGAACAGCTCGAGCATGCGCTGGAGCGGATCGTAGCCCTCGCGGCGGCGATCGAAGATCAGGTCCTCGGCCACCTGCACCTCCTCGGGCGCGATCTGGTGCAGCGGCTTGATCTTGGAGACATGCACGATCGCGCCGGTCATGCCCGCGCGCAGCGCATGATCGAGGAACACCGAGTTCAGCACGTGCCGCGCGGCCGGGTTCAGCCCGAACGAGATGTTCGAGAGCCCGAGGATGATCTGGATATCCGGGAACGCCTCGCGGATCATCCTGATCCCTTCGAGCGTCCACTGCCCGAGCTTGCGGTCGTCCTCGTTGCCGGTGGCGATGGTGAAGGTGAGCGGATCGATCAGCAGGTCCGATTGCGGCAGGCCGTGGCGGTCGCAGGCGAACTCGACGAGACGCTTCGCGATGCGCAGCTTGTCCTCGGCGGTCTTGGCCATGCCGGCCTCGTCGATGGTCAGCGCGATCACCGCGGCGCCGAACTTCTTCGCGAGGATCATGCGGTCGCGCGCGGCGCGCTCGCCCTCCTCGAAATTGATCGAGTTGATGATCGGCTTGCCGCCGTGCAGCTTCAGCGCCGCCTCGATCACGTTGGTCTCGGTGCTGTCGATCACCAGCGGCGCGTTCACCGACGAGGTGAAGCGCTTCACGACCTCGCTCATCTCGTAGAGCTCGTCGCGGCCGACGAAGGCGGTGCAGATGTCGAGGCTGTTCGATCCCTCGCCCACCTGCTCGCGGCCCATCGCCACGCAGCCGTCCCAGTCATTCGCGGCCTGGAGCTCGCGCCACTTCTTCGAGCCGTTGGCGTTGCAGCGCTCGCCGATCGAGAAATAGGCGTTCTCCTGGCGGAGCGCGGTCGCGGTGTAGAGCGAGGCGACCGACGGCACCCAGACGGGCTTGCGCGGCGCCGGCGCGGGGCGGCGTGCGGCGCCGGCCCGCTTGCGCAGCATCGCATCCAGCGCGGCGATGTGGTTGTTGTTGGTGCCGCAGCAGCCGCCGATCAGGTTCACGCCATCCTCGGCGACGAAACGCTCCAGCCAGACCGCGAGCTCCTCGGGTGTGAGCGGATAGTGCGTCCTGCCGTCGACCAGCTCGGGCAGGCCGGCATTCGGCTGCACGCTGATGAGGCCCGGCCAGTTCTGCGCCAGCCAGCGCACATGCTCCGCCATCTCCTGCGGTCCGGTGGCGCAGTTGAGCCCGATCAGCGGCACGTCGAGCGCATGGATCACGGTCGCCGCGGCCGAGATGTCGGGGCCGACCAGCAGCGTGCCGGTGGTCTCGACCGTCACCTGCACGAGCACCGGCAGGTCGTCCTTGCCGGCGCGCGCGCGCGCGATCTTCACGCCGTTCACCGCCGCCTTGATCTGCAGCGTGTCCTGACAGGTCTCGATCAGGATCGCATCCGCCCCGCCGGCGATCAGCCCTTCGGCCTGCACGGTCAGCGCCGCTTCCAGCGTGTCGTAGTCGATGTTGCCGAGGGTCGGCAGTTTCGTTCCCGGACCGATCGAGCCGACCACCCAGCGGTGCCGGCCGTCGCTGAACTGTTCGGCCGCTTCGCGCGCGAGCTCGACCGCGGCCTTGTTCAGCGCGAAGGCGTGATCCTCGAGTCCGAACTCGGCGAGCGTGATCGGCGAGGCGCCGAAGGTGTTGGTCTCCACCATGTCGGCGCCGGCCTCGTAGTAGCCGCGATGGATCTCGCGCACGATGTCGGGGCGCGAGAGCAGCAGCACCTCGGTGCAGTTCTCCTTGCCCAGGAAGTCGCGCTCGATGTCGAGCGTCATCGCCTGGATGCGCGCGCCGAAGCCGCCATCGCAGAGCAGGACGTGATCGCGCAGGGCGTCGAGCAGATGGGGGCGGGACATGGCGTTCCTCAGGCGTCGATGCGGGCCGCGCCCTGGGGCGCGGGCGCGGGTACGGGGCGGGCGGCGAGATGGAGGTGCACGGTGAGCGGACCCGGAATGACCACGGCGGGGCGCGAGGCGAACCCGGCGGCGGCGAGCCAGGCGGCGAGCTGCGGCGCGGGAAAGCCCGCCCAGCGATGCGCGAGCCGGCGCACCAGCGCGTCGTCGCCGTGCGGGGCGAGGTCGATGATCGCCAGCGTGCCGCCGGGGGCGAGCACGCGCGCGGCCTCGGCCAACACCTCCGGCGGATCGTCGGCGTAGTGCAGCACCATCGAGAGGGTGATCAGGTCGAACGAGGCCGGGCCGTAGGGCAGCCGCGTCATGTCGGCCTGGCGCAGCGCGCAGTGGGCGAGCCCGGCCGCGCTCAACCGCGCGCGGGCGAGGGCAAGCATCTCGCGCGAGAGGTCGATCCCCGTGGCGCACTCGGCGCGGGGCCCGAGCAGTTCCAGCATCCGCCCGGTGCCGGTGCCGATGTCGAGCAGCCGGCCAAGCGGCCCGGGCGGCAGATCGGCGAGCAGGCGGGCCTCGATTGCGGCAGCAGGCAGGTCGAGCGCGCGGAGTTCGTCCCAGGCGGTCGGGTTGGCCTGGAAGGCGGCGGAGGCGGCGCGGGCACGGGCCGCGCGGAGGGACCGGGCGCGGTGACGGTCGGCGGCGAGCTGCGGATCGTCCTCGGGCAGCCGGGCGAGCGCCGAGCGCGCGAGCGCGCCGCCCGGGGTTTCGGCCAAGCGGAAATAGATGTTGGCGCCCTCGCGGGCGCGGTCGAGGACGCCGGCGTCGGTCAGCAGCTTGAGATGGCGCGACAGCCGGGGCTGGGACTGGCCGAGAATCTCGACCAGGTCGGCGACGCACCACTCGCCTTCGGCCGCGAGCGCGACGAGGCGGAGCCGGGTCGGTTCGGCGATGGCCCGCAGAGCGGCGAGGACCTCACGCATGCGCTTGCCAATGACATAAACATGTCTTTATGTCGAGCCATGGACGACCGCATTCCCGTCCGCTTCGCCGCACCGCGCCCGGGCGGACCACCGCCGGGGGTGGCGCTCGTGGTGGACGAGACGGCGCTGGCGCCGCGCGGCAACCCGCTGGTCGAGCGGCTGGCGCCGGAGCGGCCCGCCCACGGCGCCACCTGCCCCTGCTGCGGTGGCTGGGCATCGTTGGCTGCGGCGCTGCACGCGCTGTTCCTGCGCCGCGCGACCGGCGCGGCCCCCTGGTTCGACCGGGTGGAGGTGCGCAGCGCCCGCGCCGATGCGGCTGCCCTCGACGACCCGCTGGTGGCCACGCGGTTCAGGCTCGAGGCCGGCTGACCGGCCTCACGCAGCGGCGCGGATCGCCGCCCCGCGCACGCGGTCGTCCACCTCGGCGGCGAAGCGCTCGAAGTTGCGCTCGAACCGCCCGACGAGCTCCCGCGCAGCCGCGTCGTAGGCGGCGCCATCGGCCCAGGTCCCGCGCGGGTCGAGCACGCGCGCATCGACGCCCGGGCAGGCCGTCGGTACCGCGAAGCCGAAAAACGGGTCCTGGCGCATCGGCGCGCGCGCGAGGCTGCCGTCAAGGGCCGCCGCCAGCAGCGCGCGGGTATCGGCGATGCGCATCCGCCGCCCGACCCCATGGGCGCCGCCCGTCCAGCCCGTACTGACCAGCCAGCACGTCGCACCGTGGCGCGCGATCCGCTCAGCCAGCATCCGGCCGTAGACGGATGGCGGACGGGGCAGGAAGGGGGCGCCGAAACAGGCCGAGAAGGTCGCCTTCGGCTCGCTCCCGAGCCCCTTCTCGGTGCCGGCCACGCGCGCGGTGTAGCCCGACAGGAAGTGGTACATCGCCTGCTCGGGCGTGAGCTTCGCGATCGGCGGCAGCACGCCGAACGCATCCGCGGTCAGCATGAAGACGTGGCGCGGCTGCCCGGCGCGCCCACCCGGCAGCGCACCCGCGATGAACTCGATCGGATAGCAGGCGCGCGTGTTCTCGGTGTGGCGCGCATCCTCAAGGTCGAGCACGCCCGTGGTCTCGTCGACGACCACGTTCTCCAGCACCGTGCCGAAGCGGTGCATGGCCGACCAGATCTGCGGCTCGGCCTCGGGATCCAGCCGGATCACCTTGGCGTAGCAGCCGCCTTCGAGGTTGAACGTGCCGCTCTCGCCCCAGCCGTGCTCGTCGTCGCCGATCAGCCGCCGCGCCGGGTCGGAGGAGAGCGTGGTCTTGCCGGTGCCGGAAAGCCCGAAGAACAGCGCCACGTCGCCCTGCGCGCCGATATTGGCCGAACAGTGCATCGGCAGCACGTCACGCTCGGGCAGCAGGTGGTTCATCACGGTGAAGATCGACTTCTTGATCTCGCCCGCGTAGGACGTGCCGCAGATCACCACTTCCCGCCAGTCGAACGACAGCGCGATCGCGCAGTCGCCGCGCGTGCCGTCGAGCCTCGGATCCGCGTGGAACCCGGGCGCGTGGAGGATGGTCCAGTCCGGCACGAAGCCGTCGACGTCGTCCGCCGCGGGGCGGATGAACATGTTGCGCGCGAACAGCGCATGCCAGGCGCCCGTGGTGACCACGCGCACGCGGATACGGTGCGCCGGGTCCGCCCCGGCGTAGAGGTCCTGGACGAACAGCTCCTGGCCGGCGAGATACCCGGCGACGCGGCCGCGCAGCATGGCGAAGCGATCCGGCGACAGGGGCTGGTTCACCGCGCCCCAGTCGATCTGATCCCTCACCGAGGGCTCCTCGACCACATACTTGTCGCCGGGGCTGCGGCCGGTGTGCTGGCCGGTGTTGACCACCAGCGCGCCGGAGGCGGCGAGCCGACCCTCCCCCCGCGCCACCGCCGCCTCGATCAGCACCGGCGCGGCGAGGTTCGCGCGCACGGTCCGCGTGGGGGCAAGGCCGGGAACGGCGATGGTCGGCTGCGGCATGGGCGTCTCCTCGCGTGGTTCTGTCGGCAGGCAGGGCGGGCGCGCTCGCCCCGAGATCAGGGTCGCCGAGAAGCGGGGTCAAAAAATGGCAAAAAACTTATGACTCGCCCAGATTTTGAGTTGCCCCCCGCGCCGCCCGCGCGGCCAGGATCAGGGCCTTGCGAACCCCGTCCGCGTCCTGGACCGACGCCGGGAACGCCAAACGCGCCACCCGGTTCCCGCGCGCGAAGTCGCAGCCGTCCACGTCAACCCCCGCCATGCGCCAGCCGCGGCCGGCCCGGCCGAGCAGCCGACGGACGATCACCGCGACCGTGTCCGCGTGTTCGGCGTTCACATGGTCGAGGATCTCGGCCTCCGCCGCGGCCAGCGCCGCCACTGCGCCAGCATCCGGCCGCAGCGCCGAGCCTGGCACGCGGCGGGCCATGGCGAACCCGCCGACATACAACGCCTCCTGCGGCACCACCCGCCAGAGCGCGAAATCCGGCAGGTCCGCGTAGAGCCCGGCATAGGGGTGGCGCGCGAGCCAACGCGCCTTGAGGGAGGCGCCCTCCTCGCCCTCGACCCGTTCCGCGACCCCGGTGACCGTCACGCGCGGCCGCTTCTGCGGGTTCGGCCCGGCCGGGGCACCCACGAACAGCAGCGAACAGCGCGCATCGGCCATCAGGTGCCGGGTATGGCCGGAAAGCTGCGACAGGAAGAGCAGCACCGTCAGGTCGGGCGCGGTCGCCGGCGTCACCAGCGAGGCGAAGGGCTGCCCCGAGGCCGAGACGGTGGCGAGTGTGGCCTCCTTCGCGCCGCGAATCAGCGCGCGCGCCGCAACCTCAGGTGGGCGAATCGTGTTCTCCGATGCACGTGCCATGATCCGTTCACGTTCCGTCCGAGATCAGCCACAATGGCGCGTCAGCCTGGGGCCCATGCAGACCTTCATGACCCCCCAGGCCTCCACCCAGCCCGTTCCCTTGGCCGAGGCCCCGATGCCGCAGACCATCGCCCTGGTCGACGACGACCGCAACATCCTCACCTCGCTCGCGATGACGCTGGAGGCCGAAGGCTACCAGGTGCGCACCTATACCGACGGCGAGAGCGCGCTGCACGGGATCACCGCCAAGCCGGTCGATCTCGCCGTGCTCGACATCAAGATGCCGCGCATGGACGGGCTCGA
>CALKJX010000345.1 GCA_937995555.1 uncultured Elioraea sp. | reverse complement strand
CGGACAACCGCTGCGCCGCGTGCGGGCTCAGCAGCAGGTGATCGATGCGCATGCCGTGGTCGCGCTGCCAGGCGCCCGCCTGGTAGTCCCAGTACGAGTAGCCGGCCTCGTCGGGGTGCAGCGCGCGGAACGCATCCGTCCAGCCCTGCCAGACCAGCCGCCGCCAGGCCGCACGGCTCTCGGGCTGGAGCAGCGCGTCCGAGGCCATCGCCCGCTCGTCCCACACATCGCGCGCGGTCGGGCAGACATTCCAGTCGCCGCCGATCACCACCGCGCGCTCCTCGTCGAACAGCGCCGCGGCGCGCGCCGCCATGCGCTCCATCCAGGCGAGCTTATAGGCGAACTTCTCGGTGCCGACCGGATTGCCGTTCGGCGCATAGACCGACGCCACCACGAGCCCGCCGATCGCGGCCTCCAGGTAGCGCGCCTGGGCATCGCCGTCGCCGTCCGGCAGGCCGCGCATCCGTTCCGTCGCGGGCACGCGGCTCAGGATCGCCACCCCGTTGTAGGTCTTCTGGCCGGACACGAGCGCGTGGTAGCCGGCCTCCTCCACCTCGGCGCGCGGAAAGCATGCCTCCTCGACCTTCAGCTCCTGCAACAGGACGACGTCGGGCGCGCCATCCGCGCGCAGATACTCGATCAGGTGCGCCTTGCGCGCGCGCACCGAGTTGACGTTCCAGGTGGCGATCTTCACCGGGCGGTTAGATCGAGAACGAGGTGCCGCAGCCGCAGGAGGCGGTGGCGTTCGGGTTGCGCACGGTGAAGTGCGCCGCGATCAGACCCTCGTCGTACTCCACCTCCGAGCCGGCCAGCAGGTCGAGCGAGACCTCGTCCACCACCAGCTTCACGCCGTCGCGCTCGAACACGCGGTCGTCGTCGTTCACGGTCGCATCGAGCGCGAAGCCGTACTGGAACCCCGAGCAGCCGCCGCCCGAGACGGCAAGCCGCAGCATCAGCGCCGGGTTGCCCTCGGCGGCGATGATCTCGGCAAGCCGCCGCGCGGCCGAGGCCGACAGCGTCACGGTGCGGGGCGGGGCGTCGAGCGTGTCCATCAAGGCACCTCCGGCGACAAAGATCGGGATCGGACCCGCCCGTGTCAAACCGCTGCCGTTGCGCGGCCGCGCTGCGCGGGAGGATGATCCGCGCCCATGCTCGCCCGCTACCCCCACCCGCTCGCGCCCTGGGCCGTGCCGCCTCATCGCACGCGCGGCCGGCTGTTCCCCGAACGCCCGAGCGAGGGGAGGGGGCCGTTCCAGCGCGACCGCGACCGCATCATCCACTCCACCGCGTTCCGCCGGCTCAAGCACAAGACCCAGGTCTTCGTCGCGCATGAGGGCGACCACTACCGCACCCGCCTGACGCACTCGCTGGAGGTGGCGCAGATCGCGTGTTCGATCGCGCGGCGGCTGGCGCTGAACGAAGACCTCACCGAGGCGCTGGCGCTGGCGCACGATCTCGGCCACCCGCCCTTCGGCCATGCCGGCGAGGAGGCGCTGAACGAGGCCATGGCGGGCGAGGGCGGCTTCGACCACAACGCCCAGGCGGTGCGCGTGGTGACGGCGCTGGAGCGGCGCTACCCCGCCTTCGACGGGCTGAACCTGACCTGGGAGACGCTGGAGGGGCTGGCGAAGCACAACGGCCCGGTCACCGCCCCGCACTGGCACCTCGCGGCGGTCTCGGCCGCCTTCGATCTGGAGCTCGCCTCCTGGCCCTCGGCCGAGGCGCAGGTCGCGGCGCTGTCGGATGACATCGCCTACGCCAACCATGATCTCGATGACGGATTGCGCGCGGGGCTGTTCACGCTCGATGAGCTGCGCGCGCTGCCGCTGGCCGGCGCGGCGATCGCCGAGGGCGAGGCGGCCTATCCGGCGATCGCACCCGACCGGCTGCAGCACGAGACGATCCGCAGCCTGATCGGCACGATGGTGCAGGACGTCGTGACCGAGAGCACCGCGCGGCTGGACGGAGCAGCCTGCGGCTCGGCCGATGCGGTGCGCGGGCTCGGCGTGCCGGTGGTCGCGTTCTCTGCGCCGATGCGGGCGGCGCTGGCCGAGATCAAGGCGTTCCTGATGGCGCGCATGTACCGCCACTATCGGGTGAACCGGATGACCGCCAAGGCGCGCCGGGTGGTGCGCGAGCTGTTCGAGGCGTTCCGCGCGGATCCCGGCTGCCTGCCGCCCGAGTGGCAGGGCGGGGACGTGACCTCGGTCTGCGATTACGTCGCCGGCATGACCGACGGCTACGCGCTCGACGAGCACCGGCGGCTGTTCGACGTGACCGCACGGGCGTGACCGTCGTGCCTTGGCCGGCCAGCGGCCGCCCCGCATTGACGCGACGCGCCCGGCATGGTCGGTCCGGATCGCCCACATCGCAGGACGACCGCCATGCGCACGCCCACCGCCCATCCCGCCCCCGGCATCATCGGCCACAACCGCACCATGCTGACGCCGCAATACTGCGTCTTCCCGCCCGAGGGGATCATGGACTCGCTGCTGCCCGCGTGGCCGGGCTGCATCGTCCGCTTCCAGACCTCACCGGCGATGGGCGCGCGCTTCGCCCAGGCGCTGCTGATCGCGCCGGCAGGGCAGGGCAGCGCGGGCGCGCTCGATGACGGGCGGGAGCATTTCTTCTACGTCCAGCAGGGCGCGTTCACGCTGACCGCGGACGGGCAGACGGCCACGCTCCGACCGGGCGGCTTCGCCTACATCCCCGCCGGCATGGCCTACGCGCTCGCCGCGACGACCGAGGGCGAGGCGCGCGCGATCTGGGTCAAGCGTCCCTACGAGGCGGTGCCGGGCATCGCCGCGCCCGGGCTGAAGATCGGCCATCGCGACACCGCGCCGCGCGAGCACGACGGGCCGCGCTGGCGCATCCTTCTGCTCGGCACGAAGGACATGTCGATGGACTTCGAGATGAACATCATGGGCTACGCGCCCGGGGCGCATTTCTGGTGCATCGAGACCCACATCATGGAGCACGGGCTGGTGATGCTGCAGGGCCAAGCGCTGCAGTTGCTGGGACGCGACTGGCACGAGATCTGGACCGGCGATTTCGTCTGGATGGGCCCCTACCTGCCGCAGCAGATCTATGCCACCGGCAACGAGCCGGCGGAGTATCTGCTCTACAAGGACGTCAACCGCGATGTGCGGTTCACCGGCGAGGCCCGGGATGCGCGGGTCTGACCGGAATCGGGTCGCGTCCGGGTCGACGCCGGCGGCTGCGGCCGTCGCCCATGCCTATTTCAGCCGCTGCCGCAACGCCGCCCCGAGACTGTCGACCACCACCACGCAGGCGAGCACGGTGAGCAGGATCGCGGACACCTGGTCGTAGGCGATCAGCCGGAGCGCCGCGATCAGCTCGAAACCGATGCCGCCGGCGCCGACGATGCCGAGCACGGTCGAGGCGCGGAAATGATACTCCCAGCGGTAGATCGTGATGTCGGCCATCTGCGGCAGCACCTGCGGCAGCACGGCATGGGTGATGACCTGCAGGCGCGTGGCGCCGGCCGTGCGGGCCGCCTCCAGCGGCCGCGGGTCGACGTGCTCGATCGCCTCGGCGTAGAACTTGCCGACCATCCCGACCGAATGCAGCGCGAGCGCCAGCACGCCCGGCAGCGCACCGAAGCCGACGGCTGCCACGAACACGATGCCCAGGATCAGTTCCGGCACGGAGCGCAGGAAGGACAGCACGAGCCGCGCCAGATGGCCGAGTGCGGCGGACGGGGTGGTGTTCGGTGCGGCCAGCAGGGCCAGGGGCAGCGAGAGCACGACGGCCAGGATGGTGCCGGCGATCGACATGGCCAGCGTGTCCAGCAGCGGGCGCATCCAGCTCTGCCAGCGGGAGAAATCCGGCGGCACCATCTCGGAGGCGAGCTGGGCGAGCGCGGGAATGCCCTCCGCGAAGCGGCCGGCGTCGAAGAAGCCCGTGATCGCGAGGGCGGCGAGGCAGACAGCCAGCACCGCCGAGACCAGCATGGTCTGGCGGCGGCCGGACATGCGCTCCGCCGCCAGGATCGCGTCGTGGGAGGCGGCCATCAGCTCATCCGGCTGAGGTCGAGATCGAGGATGCGCGCCGTCTCGCGCAGCACGTCGTAGGCAGCGTCGTCGGTCGGCGCGAAGCCCTCCACGCGGAAGTTGCGCAGCAGCTCGGGGTCGCGAAGGTTGAGGAACGCACTTCGGATGGCCTGCTTCAGCTCGGGCGCCAGGTCGCCCTGCATGACCATCGGATAGTTGGGCACGGGGTCGGAGAAGGCGACATCCACCAGCCGGTCGCGCCGGACGATGCCACGCGCCAGCAGCGTGCGGTAGATCTGCTCGGACAGGCCGCCCAGCGGTGCCCGGCCCGATTCCACCGTGCGCGCCACCGCGTCATGCGTGCCCACATGGACCACCCGGTAGTCGCGGTCGCCCACGAGGCCGGTGCGCTGCAGGATGGTGGCGCGCGGCACGAGATGCGAGGAGGTCGAGGCCTGGTCGCCGAAGGCGACGGCCTGGCCACGCGCATCCTCGAGCTTCTGCACCGGCCCGCCCGCCGTGGCGATGAGGGCGGAACGGTAGGTCGTGGCCCCGCGCTCGACGCCGACGGCGAAGGGCTCGATGCCCGGGGCGCGCGACTTGGCCAGGACGTAGGAAAAACCGCCGAAATACCCGACCTCGATGCGGCCGAAACGCATCGCCTCGATCATCGAGGAGTAGTCGGTCGTTACCACGATCTGCACCTCGCGGCCGAGTTCGCGCGCGAGGTGGGCGCGCAGCGGCTGAGCGTTCTGGATGATCGTCGAGGCGTTCTCGTCGGGCAGCAGGGCGAGACGGATGCGCGACGGGTCGCGCGGCTGGGCGCGCGCAATGGCCGGCAGCAGCAGCGGAGCGGCGAGCAGCGAGCGTCGGTTCATGTGACATCCTCCAGCATCCGGGTGGCGGGGGTTGGGGCCGGCGGCGTGCCGCCGTAGATGCCGCGGACAGCCGCGTCGTCGAGGGCGTCGGGCGGGCCGTCGAAGACCACGCGGCCGCCGCCGATGCCGATGATGCGGTCCGCGAAGCGCCGGGCCAGCTCGACCTGGTGCAGCGAGACGATCGCGGTCAGCCCGTCCTGGCGGCAGATCCCGTGCAGCAGCGCCAGCACGCGCTCGGCCGTCGCCGGGTCGAGCGAGGCCACAGGCTCGTCGGCCAGGACCAGGCTCGGCTGCTGCGCGAGCGCGCGGGCGATGCCGACCCGCTGCTGCTGCCCGCCCGAGAGCTGGTCCGCCCGGCGCAACGCGAACTCGAGCAGACCGACCCGGGCGAGCGCGTTTAGGGCGAGCCGCTTCTCGGCGGTCGGCAGCGGCAGCAGGGTGCGCAGCGCATGGTGATGGCCGAGCCTGCCGGTGAGGACGTTGGCGAAGGCGGTGAGCCGGCCGATCAGCTGGTGCTGCTGGAACACCATGCCGGTGGCGCGCCGGTGCTCGCGCCAGGCGCGGGCGTCACGCAGGGGACCGAGACGGGAGACCTCCACATGACCCTCGGTGAGCGGGACGAGGCCGTTCAGGCTGCGCAGCAGGGTGGACTTCCCGGCACCGGAGGGGCCGAGCAGCACGGTGAACGCCCCCTCCGCGAAGGCGAGGCTCGTCGGGTGCAGGGCCCGGGTGCCGTTCGGATAGACCACCCCGGCCCCGACCAGGCGCAGGGCCGCCGGAGATTGATCAGTGGATTGCAACATCATGCCCTTCCGATTAGACAGACGCATACCATGGGCCCGCTTCCCCCAGAGTGACGTCTCGATGAAACCCGCCGGGCTTCCCCGCGTCGTCGTTACCCAGCCCCTCCACACCGCCGTGCTGCAGCGGCTCCAGGAGGTCGCGGACGTCGAGATGAATCCCGGCCCCGAGCCCTGGCCGGCGCCGGAGCTGCGTCGCCGCGCGGCGGCGGCCGAAGCGCTGCTCGCCTTCATGACCGACCACGTCGACGAGGCGTTCCTGGCCGCCTGCCCGCGGCTGCGCCTGATCGCCTGTGCCCTGAAGGGGGCCGACAACTTCGACCTCGCCGCCTGCCACCGGCGCGGTGTCGCCGTCTCGGTCGTCCCGGACCTGCTGACGGCGCCGACCGCCGAGCTCGCGGTCGGTCTGCTGATCGCCCTCGGCCGGCATGTGCGCCACGGCGACGAGCTGGTCCGCACCGGGAGGTTCGCGGGCTGGCGCCCGATCCTCTACGGCGCCGGGCTCGACGGCGCGACCGTCGGGGTGCTGGGCTTCGGCCGCGTCGGGCAGGCGGTCGCGGCGCGGCTGCAGGGCTTCGGCTGCCGCATGGTCGGCCACGATCCGGCCGCCCCGGCTCCGCCCGGCGTCGCGCCGATGCCGCTCGAGGCGGTCCTGTCGGCGGCCGATGCGCTGGTGCTGGCGTTGCCGCTGAGCCCCGCCACCCGCCACATCCTGGATGCGCGGCGGCTCGCGGCGCTGCAGCCGCATGCGCTGGTGGTGAACGTCGCGCGCGGCTCGCTGGTGGACGAGGAGGCGGTCGGCACGGCGTTGCAGGCGGGGCGGCTCGGCGGCTACGCGGCCGATGTCTTCGCCATGGAGGACTGGGCCCTGGCCGACCGTCCGCGCGCGATCCCGCCAGCCCTGCTCGGCCATCCGCGAACCCTGTTCACGCCCCATCTCGGTTCGGCGGTGGCGAAGGTGCGCGAGGCGATCGAGGCGGCGGCAGTCGAGGCCATCGCCGCCTTCTTCGCCGGCGCCCCGGTGCCGGGCCTGGTCGGCGGGCAGCACGGCTGATGCTCGACCTCGCACTGCTCAACAGTTTCATCGCCGTGGTCGAGGGCGGCGGGTTCCGTGCCGCGGCGCGCCGGCTCGGCGTGTCGCAACCGCTGCTCAGCCAGCACCTGCGCCGGCTCGAGCAGCATCTCGGCGTGCCGCTGATCCAGCGCAGCCGACGCGGGGGGGCGCCCACGCCGCATGGACTGCGCCTGCTGCCGCACGCCAGACGCCTCGTGGAGGGGGCGCGGCAGGTGACGGCGCTCTTCACGGCGCGGCCCCTGGTCATCGGCGCGGCGCGCAATCCCGGCCTCTACCTGCTCCCGCCCCTGCTGCGCCCGGACGAGGAGCTTCGCCTCGGCTCCAACCACGAGGTGCTCGAGCGCCTCGCGGCGGGCGAGACGGACATCGCCTTCACCGAATGGTGGGACGGCCGGCCGGGGCTGGAGGCGATCCCGTGGCGGACCGAGCCGGTGATCGGTATCGTCCCACCGGGCCATCCCCTGGCGGGACGCGGGCCGGTTCCGCTCGCCCGTCTGCTGGCCGAGCCGCTGGTCGGCGGCGAGCCGGGAACCGGCATGGGCCGTGTGCTGGCCGAGGCCCTCGGTGCCACCGCCGCTCCCCCGCGCGTGGCGCGGGTCATGGGCAGCACCGAGGGTGTCAAGCGGGCGGTGGCGGCCGGGCTGGGGGTGTCGGTGATCCTCGCCTGCGCCGCCCGCGACGAGCTCGCGGCCGGGTCCCTCGTCAAGGTCGAGCTCGAAGGACCGGCGCTGACGCGGCGGATCTGGGCGGTGCTTCCGGCCGACCTGCCGCCGCGCGGCCCGGCGCGGCTGTTCCTCGCCCGGCTGTGCGAGGCCGGATGCAGCCGCGCGGAGCCGGAGGCCGTGACCGATCCGTCCCCGGGCCCGGACGCGGCGCCGGCCGGATCCGCGCCGCCAGGGCCTGGGCGCGGCGGACGAGTTCGACGAGGCCGGCAGGCCTGACCGCGGCGGTGCGATCCGCCGGCCGGAACGGCGGTCTTCGCGCGCGTCCGACCCACCCGCCCGACACCACCGCACCCGCGGTCATGGCGTGCGCGGATGGGCCAGGGGCGAACATTCTCCGGGGCGAAGCCCCCCCCTGGGCGCCTCGCCGCCCATCCCGCTCCCGGCATCGGCGGCTACCCTGACTTCGCGGCCATGATCGCGGGCGAGGCGGGGCGCGCCGACGGCGTCGAGGCGGTGGCGATCGTCACGCCCCACCACACGCATCACGCCCCGGCCAAGGCGGCGCGGGGGGCGGCGCTCGATGTGATCAGCCGCAGGCCGCTCGCGCATGGTGGCCGAGGCCGGGGATCTCGTCGCGACCGCGAGGCGCACCGGCCACGTGTTCGGGCTCACGCACAACCGTTCGGGCTACCCGATGGTGCGCCAGGCGCGCCATGGTCCGGGCGGGCGAACTCGACGCGATCCGCGTGGTGCAGACCGAGTACCCGCAGGACTGGCCCGGCGCGCCGCCGGAAGAGACCGGGCAGCAACAGGCTGCCTCGCGCACCGATCCCGCGCGCGCGGAGGGGACATGCGGACACGCGCGGCACGGCTACCTGTGCGAGGCGCGACGGAAAACCCGGCGGGCACCGTACGGTCGAGGTACCGAGTGCGGCTGACGCGAGACAGAAAGCGGACGCTCCACGGGGGGCGCACGGATGCGGCCGCCGCCTCGTCGTCAGCCATGCGACCATCCTTCGCTGACGCTCGGCGGAACGCCCGTGCGGGGCTCGCCGCGGCGTCGCAGGGTGCGCTGGTCGGTACAGGCGGGCACTCGCGCGGCGGGAGGAACGGGCGCGCGCGACCCTCAGGCACGCGCCCGCTTCGCGGCCTTGGCGGCCGGCCGCCGCGCCGCGCCGCGCCGTCCGGCGAGCGGCTTGCCCTTCTCGGCGAGCAGACGCACCGCCTCGTCGAGGCCGATCTCCTCCATCATCACGCCCTTGGGCAGGTTCGCGACGGTGGTGCCGTGCTGGACATACGGCCCGAACCGGCCCTTGCGCACCTTCACCTCGCCGCCCTTCGGGTGCTCGCCAAGGGCGCGAACGGAGTCGAGCTTCTTCGCCAGCAGCACGACCGCACGGTTCAGCCCGACCGCGAGCACGTCGTCGTCCTTGTCCAGGCTCGCGTAGATCGGCCCCATCCTCACGTAGGGCCCGAACTGGCCGAGCCCGGCGTGGATCGGCTCGCCTCGCTCCGGGT
This sequence comes from uncultured Elioraea sp., assembly GCA_937995555.1. Lineage (GTDB taxonomy): Bacteria > Pseudomonadota > Alphaproteobacteria > Acetobacterales > Acetobacteraceae > Elioraea. The sequence goes on along the minus strand of CALKJX010000345.1, from coordinate 6,081 downwards.
GGATGCCGACCAGGCGCGGCAGGGAGAGCCAGCCGAGCGCCTGCTCAAGCGTCACCGAGGACGGATCGATCCCCTTGGGCAGCGAGGCGCGCTTGGGCTTGGGGGCGGCGGGTTCCTTGGCCTTGGCCTTGCCGCGCTTCGGCTTGGGCGCGTCCGGGTCGGGGGGCGGCGCCTCGCCGAGCTGGACATAGAGTCCGTAGGGGCCCTGGCGGAGCGTGACGGGCTCGCCGGTGTCGGGGTGGTGGCCGAGCAGGCGCTCCTCGCCCTCGCCGTCGGCACCCGAGGTGAGGTTCCGCGTGTAGCGGCACTCCGGATAATTCGAGCAGCCGATGAAGGCGCCGGTGTTGCCGCCGATGCGGAGCCCGAGGCGGCCGGTGCCACAGCGCGGACACGCCCTGGGATCTGTTCCATCCCCTTGATCCGGAAAGAAATGCGGGCCGAGATCGCGGTCCAGCGCCTCGACCACGTCGCTGATCCGCAGCTCCTTCGTCTCCTCGACTGCGGCGACGAACTCGCGCCAGAAGTCGCGCAGCACGGCGCGCCACTCGGCACTGCCGGCGGCGATGTCGTCGAGCTTCTCCTCCAGCCCCGCCGTGAAGTCGTAGGCGACGTAGTGCTCGAAGAAGCCGGTGAGGAAGGCTGTGACGATGCGGCCGCGATCCTCGGGGATGAAGCGGCGGTTCTCGAGCCTGACATACGCGCGGTCCTGCAGCACCTGGAGGATCGAGGCATAGGTGGAGGGGCGGCCGATCCCCAGTTCCTCCAGCTTCTTCACCAGGCTCGCCTCGGAGTAGCGCGGCGGCGGCTGGGTGAAGTGCTGCTCCGGGCGGGCCTCGGTCAGTGCCGGCCGCTCGCCCTCGGCCATGGCCGGGAGAATACGGCCGTCCTCGTCCTCGGCCGGGTCGTCGCGGTCCTCGCGGTAGAGTTTCAGGAATCCATCGAAGACCAGGACGGAACCCGTTGCACGGAAACCGATCTTGCGGTCCTCGGACTCGATCTCGACCGTGGTCTGGTCGAGCTCCGCCGAGGCCATCTGCGAGGCCGCCGCGCGCTTCCAGATCAGCTCGTAGAGCCGGCGCTGATCCTCGGAGAGGGCGTGCGCCACGTCCTCGGGGCGGAGCGTGATGTCGGTCGGTCGGATCGCCTCGTGGGCTTCCTGGGCGTTCTTCGCGCGCGTGGCGTAGCGGCGCGGCTCGGACGGCAGGTAGTCCGGGCCGTAGGCGCCGCCCAGATGCTTGCGGATGGAGGCGATCGCCTCCTCCGCCATCTGCACGCCGTCGGTGCGCATGTAGGTGATGAGACCGACGGTCTCGCCGCGGATCTCCACACCTTCATAGAGCTGCTGGGCGGTGCGCATGGTGCGCGTGGCGCCGAAGCCGAGCTTGCGGGACGCCTCCTGTTGCAGCGTGGAGGTGGTGAAGGGCGGCGGCGGGTTGCGCCGCACCCGCCTGCGCTCGACCGAGGTGATCCGGTAACGCGCTGATTCGACGGCTTTCCTGGCCGCCTTGGCGGCAGCCTCGCCGGGGATGTCGAACTGGCCGAGCTTCTTGCCCCCCAGCACCGTCAGCTTCGCGGTGAAGGGGGCGCCGGCCTCGGTCGTGAACGCGCCCTCGATCGTCCAGTACTCGCGCGGCCGGAACGCCTCGATCTCGGCCTCGCGCTCGCAGATCAGGCGCAGGGCGACACTCTGCACCCGCCCGGCGCTGCGGCTGCCGGGCAGCTTGCGCCAGAGCACGGGGCTGAGCGTGAAGCCGAACAGATAGTCGAGTGCGCGCCGGGCGAGATAGGCGTCGATCAGGTGGCTGTCGAGGTCGCGCGGATGGGCGATCGCGTTGCGCACCGCCGAACGGGTGATCTCGTTGAAGACGATGCGCTTGACCGCGACACCCTTCAGCGCCCGCTTGCCCTCCAGCATCTCCTTGACGTGCCAGGAGATCGCCTCGCCCTCGCGGTCGGGGTCGGTGGCGAGGTAGAGGGTCCTGGCCCCCTTCAGCGCGGCCGCGATCGCGCGCACCTGCTTCTCGCCGCGGTCATCGGGCGCCCAGTCCATGGCGAAGTCCTGCTCGGGCCGCACCGAGCCGTCCTTCGCCGGCAGGTCGCGGACATGCCCGTAGGAGGCGAGCACGGTGTAATCCCGGCCGAGATAGGAGTTGATGGTCTTGGCCTTGGCCGGCGATTCGACGACGACGACGTCCATTCCGGATTCCCGACTGGTCCGGGGCGGGCCGCTAGCGGGCGGCGAGCGCCACCCGGTTCCCCGGCAGCCGCTCGATCCGCCCCTCGAGGTCGAGCTCGAGCAGGGCGGCCGAGACGGCGGGCGCGGAACATGGGCAGCGGCGGATGAGCTCGTCAACCGTCACGGGTGACGGCGAGAGCAGGGTGCGCAGTGCCGCCAGCGCCGCGGCGACCTCGTCGCCGGGCGGTTCGGCGGTGTCGGTCATCTCCGCGTGAGGCTCCGGTTCGGGCTCGTCCGGCTCGCCAGTCGGCAGGGAGAGCGCGAGCCGGAACGGCGAGGCCGGCGGGCTCTCCGGCAGATGCGCGAGGATGTCCTCGGCGCTCTCGACCAGGTGGGCGCCCTGGCGGATCAGGTCGTTGGCGCCGCGCGAGCGCGGGTCGAGCGGCGAGCCCGGCACCGCGAACAGCTCGCGGCCGGATTCCAGCGCGAGCCGGGCGGTGATCAGGCTGCCGGACCTGGGCGCGGCCTCGACCACCACGACGCCGAGCGAGAGCCCGGCGATGATCCGGTTCCGGCGCGGGAAGAGCGTCGGCAGCGCCGCCGTGCCGAGCGGCGCCTCGGCGACCACGGCGCCGGTTGCGGCGATCCGCGCCTGGAGGTCGGCGTGCTCGGGCGGGTAGGGCCGGTCGAGCCCGGTGGCGACCGCCGCGACCGTCACGCAGCACGCGAGCGCGCCCTGATGCGCGGCCGCGTCGATGCCGCGGGCAAGCCCCGAGACCACGACGACCCCCGCCTCGGCGAGCTCGCGCGCCAGCCGCTCGGCGAGCATCCGTCCGCCGGCGGAGGCGTTGCGCGCGCCGACGATCGCCACGCTGCGGCGCGCGAGATGGGCCGGGTCGCCGAGCACGGCGAGGGCGAGCGGCGCGTCCTCGAGCGCGGCAAGCGCGTGCGGGTAATCGGGATCATCCAGCACCAGCAGCCGCGCGCCGAGCCGGGCGAGGGCCGCTTCCTCGGCCTCCGCGGCGTTCTCGTCCGGCACCGTGATCGTCCGGCCGCGCGCGATCCGGGGCAGGGCGGCGAGCGCGGCCTGCGCCGAGCCGTGGCGGGCGATCAGCATGCGCGCGGTGATCGCGCCGATGCCCTCGGCGCGGGCGAGGCGCAGCCGCGCGCGTCGTTCGGCCGGGCTCACCGGCGCTCGCCGATGCGCGGCTCGGTGCCGGCGAGCAGGCGGCGGATGTTGCCGGCGTGGCGCATGTACACCAGCGCCGCGATCGCGACCGCGGCGGCGATGATCCAGCGATCGGCGAAGGCGAACGCGCAGAGCGGGGCGGCGGCGAAGGCCGCCAGGGCCGAGAGCGAGGAGATGCGGGACAGCGCGGCGACCGCGAGCCAGGTCGCGCAGGCGGCAAGACCCACCGGCCACGCCGCGCCGAGCAGCACGCCGAGCCCGGTCGCCACCCCCTTGCCGCCGGCGAAGCCGAGCCAGGGCGTGAACATGTGCCCGACCACGGCCGCGACTCCCGCGACCGGCGCGGCGAGCGGGCCGAACCACCATCCCGCCAGCAGCACCGCGGCCGCGCCCTTGCCGCCATCGAGCAGCAGGGTCAGCGCGGCGAGGTCCTTGCGGCCGGTGCGCAGCACGTTGGTCGCGCCGATGTTGCCCGAGCCGATCCGGCGCACGTCGCCCAGCCCGGCCGCCCTGGTCAGCACCAGGCCGAACGGGATCGAGCCCAGCGCGAGCCCGAGCAGCGCCGCGAGTGCCAGGCTCATCCGAACACCCGGCGACCGGCCTTCCAGGTGCCGAGCACCTTGCCCTGCACCGGCCGTCCGTCGAACGGGGTGTTGCGGCTGTTGCCGGACAGGTCGTCGGCGCGGATCTGCCAGGCGCGGTCGAGATCGAACAGGCAGAGATCGGCCGGCGCGCCCTCCGCGAGCCGCCCGGCCTCGACGCCGAGCAGCCCGGCGGGGCGGTGGGTCAGCAGAGCCAGCGCGTCGAGCAGGGTCAGGTGCCCGGCGTGCACTGCGTTCAGCGTCACGGCGAGCAGCGTCTCCAGGCCGACCCCGCCGGGCTCGGCCTGGGCGAAGGGCAGGCGCTTCGCGTCGGTGTCCTGCGGCTGGTGGTCGGAGGCGATCGCGTCGATCGTGCCGTCGGCGAGTGCGGCCAGCACTGCCAGCCGATCCTCCTCGCCGCGCAAGGGCGGCGAGAGCCGCGCATAGGTGCGCCACTCGCCGATCGCGGTCTCGTTCAGGTCGAAATACGGAGGGGCCGTGTCGCAGGTGACGCGCACGCCCCTGGCCTTGGCGTCCCGGATCAGGGCCAGCGCTTCGGCGGTCGAGACATGGGCGAAGTGCACATGCCCGCCGGTGAGGGCCGCGAGGCGGATGTCGCGCGCGACCATGATCGCCTCGGCCGCGGCGGGGATGCCCGGCAGGCCGAGCATGGTCGCCTGGAACCCCTCTGTGACCGCGCCGCCCTGGGCGAGCGACGGCTCCTCCGGGTGCTGGATGATGAAGGCGCCGAAGGTGGCGGCGTAGGAGAGCGCGAGGCGCATGGCGCGCGCTTCGGCGATCGCCCGGCGGCCATCGGTGAAGGCGGCGGCCCCCGCCTCGCGCAGCAGCCCGAGCTCCGCCAGTTCCTTGCCGGCACAGCGCTTGGTAGCCGCGCCGTAGGGCACGACCGTCACGGAGCCGAGCGAGGCCGCGCGGCGGGCCACGAACTCCACAAGGGCGGGTTCGTCGAGCGGCGGGTCGGTGTCGGGCAGGGCGGCGAGGGTCGTCACCCCGCCGGCGGCTGCGCAGGCGGCCAGGGTGGCGAGACTCTCCTTGTGCTCCTCGCCCGGCTCGCGCAGGCCGACGCGCATGTCGACCAGCCCGGGGCAGAGGCAGGCGCCCGCGCAGTCGATGCGCTCGGCCTCGGCGGGGGGCGCGGCGGGGTTGAGCGCGGCGATGCGCCCGGCCTCGACCAGCAGCGTGCCGGGCGCGTCGAGCCCCGTGGCCGGGTCAAGCAGCCGCGCGTTGACGAAGAGCCGGCTCATGCGTTGCGCCGCATGTCGCGCGTCAGCAGGTCGAGCACGGCCATGCGCACGGCCACCCCCATCTCCACCTGTTCCTGGATCACGCTGTGCTGGAGATCGTCGGCGACGGCGCTGTCGATCTCGACGCCGCGGTTCATCGGCCCCGGGTGCATCACGAGCGCGTCGGGTTTCGCCAGCGCCAGCTTGGCCGCATCGAGCCCGTAGAAGCGGAAGTACTCGCGGCTCGAGGGTACGAAGCTGCGGCTCATCCGCTCCTTCTGGAGCCGCAGCATCATCACGACATCCGCGCCGTCGAGGGCCTGGCGCATGTCGGTGTGCACCTCGACCCCGAGCCGGGCCGCGCCGGCGGGCAGCAGGGTGGGGGGCGCGCAGATGCGCACGGTGCAGCCCATGGTGGTCAGCAGGTGGATGTTGGAGCGGGCGACGCGGGAGTGCAGCACGTCGCCGCAGATCGCGACCGTCAGGTTCTCGAGCGTGCCGCGGTGGCGGCGGATGGTCAGCGCGTCGAGCAGGGCCTGGGTGGGGTGTTCGTGCGTGCCGTCACCGGCGTTGATCACCGAGGCGTCGAGCTTCTGCGCGAGCAGGGCGGCTGCGCCCGACTGGTCATGCCGCACCACCAGCACATCGACATGCATGGCGTTCAGCGTCATGGCCGTGTCGATCAGGGTCTCGCCCTTGGCGACCGAGGAGCCGGAGGGCGACATGTTGATGACGTCGGCGCCCAAGCGTTTGCCGGCGAGTTCGAAGCTGGTGCGGGTGCGGGTGGAGGCTTCGAAGAACATGTTCATCAGGGTGCGGCCGCGCATGACGTCGCGCGGGCCGCCCTGGCGGTTGAGCGAGATGTAGGTTTCGGCGAGGTCGAGGGCGGCG
>CALKJX010000344.1 GCA_937995555.1 uncultured Elioraea sp. | reverse complement strand
GCTGAGACGTTAGCGCGCCATGTTCGGCCCCTTCGAGCGGATGGTCGCGTTCCGCTACCTGCGCGCGCGCAAGGCGGAAGGCTTCGTCAGCGTGATCGCGGCATTCTCGCTCGCCGGGATCGCGCTCGGGGTCGCCACGCTGATCATCGTGATGAGCGTGATGAACGGCTTCCGCCAGGAGCTGCTCGGCAAGATCCTCGGGCTGAACGGGCATCTCGGCATCTATGGCGCGGCCGGGCCGCTCGCGGAGTTCGACGCGGCGGCCGAGCGCATCCGCCGCGTGCCCGGCGTGGTGCAGGCGATCCCGATCGTCGAGGGGCAGGTGCTCGGCACCGGCGAGCGGGGCGGGGCCTCGGGCGTGCTGGCGCGCGGCGTGCGACCCGAGGACCTGCGCGCGCGCGCGATCATCGCCGGCAACATCGTCGCCGGCTCGCTCGATCGCTTCGAGGGCGAGGACGCGATCCTGATCGGCACGCGGCTGGCCTCCCGCCTCGGCCTGCGCGTGGGCGAGCGGATCAGCCTCGTCTCGCCGCAGGGCCAGGTGACGGCCTTCGGCACCGTGCCGCGCGTGGTCGCCTACACGATCATCGGCCTGTTCGAGGTCGGCATGTACGAATACGACTCCTCCTATGTGTTCCTGCCGTTCGAGACGGCGCAGGCCTATTTCCGCCAGGAGGGCGCGGCGACGCAGGTGGAGGTGTTCGTCGAGGACCCGACACGGGTGCGCCAGGTGGCCTTCGCGATCCGCGACGCCCTGCGCGAACAACCCGTGCGCATCCTGGACTGGCAGCAGGCGAATTCCTCGTTCTTCCAGGCCGTGCAGGTCGAGCGGAACGTGATGTTCCTGATCCTGACCCTGATCATCCTGGTGGCGGCCTTCAACATCATCTCCTCGCTGGTGATGCTGGTGAAGGACAAGGGCCGCGACATCGCGATCCTGCGCACCATGGGCGCGACCAAGGGGGCGGTGATGCGCATCTTCCTGATGTGCGGCGCCTCGATCGGCGTGCTCGGCACGGTGATCGGGGTCGCGCTCGGCCTCGCCTTCTCGCTCAATATCGAAACGATCCGGCAATGGCTCCAAGGCCTGACCGGCCAGGAGCTGTTCCAGGCCGAGATCTACTTCCTCTCGCGCCTGCCGGCGGTGGTCGATCCGAACGAGGTGCTGCAGGTGACGCTGATGGCGCTCGGCCTGTCGCTCGCGGCGACGCTCTACCCGGCTTTCCGCGCCGCGCGGCTCGATCCGGTCGAGGCGCTCCGGTATGAGTGAGGCCGTCCTGCGGCTGGAAGGTGTCGCGCGCACGTTCCGCACCGGTGACGGACTGCTTGAGGTGCTTCGCGGCGTCGATCTCGCGATCGCGCCGGGCGAGATCGTCGCCCTGGTGGCGCCCTCGGGCGCAGGCAAGTCGACGCTGCTGCATATCGCCGGGCTGCTCGAGCACGCCGATCGCGGGCGCATCGTCGTCGCCGGCAAGGAGGCGTCCGCGCTCGGCGACACTGCCCGCACCGAACTCCGCCGCTCGACCATCGGCTTCGTCTACCAGTTCCACCATCTGCTGCCCGAGTTCACCGCGCGCGAGAACGTCGCGATGCCACAGGTGATCGCCGGGGTGCCGAAGGGGCAGGCGGCGCAGCGTGCTGAGGCGCTGCTGGGCGCACTCGGGTTGTCGGCGCGCCTGAACCACCGGCCGGCGCGGCTGTCGGGCGGCGAGCAGCAGCGCGTGGCGATCGCGCGTGCGCTGGCCAACGAGCCGAAGCTGCTGCTCGCCGACGAGCCGACGGGCAATCTCGACATGGCGACCGCCGAGGTGGTGTTCGGCGAGCTCCTCTCGCTCGTGCGCGAGCGCGGCGTGGCAGCGCTGATCGCGACCCACAATCCGGACCTCGCGGCGCGCATGGACCGCACGCTGACCCTGCGCGACGGCCATGTGGTGGAGGGCAGGAGCTGATGCGCATTCTCGTGCGCGGCGCCGGCGCGGCCGGCGGGTATTGAGGCCGCGTTCCTTGTGCGTCCCGGCCGCAAGGCCGAGCTCGCTCGCGACGGGCTCGCGATCGAGAGTCCATCCGCGGGCGAAGCGCGCCTCGCTGTCACGGCAGTGCTGGCAGACGACCTGCCGCGCGCGGCACCTGGGCTGTCGTGCTGCTCATAGCCAAGGCCTGCGAGGCGCGACGGGCGGCGGGGCGCCTGCCGGAGCGATAACCTTTCCGTTCCGTCTCGATCTCCTCGCGGAAACTGCGCGCGGCCGTTAATGTAACGACGACGTAGCGAGCTGCGCTGCTTCGAACCGAAACGCAAACAGGAGGGAAGGCCATGGCAATCAGGCGAGGCAGGCGGCCGCGGGCGCGTGGCGCGGCCGCAACCAGTCCGACCGGCGGTCCGCCGGTCAGCGTCGCCGTTTCGGCATCGACCGAACAGCTCCTCCTCGCGGCGCTCGAGCGCGGCGGCGACACGCTGGAGACCGGGCGCTATCTGGTCACCTACCGCGAGGGCATGGCCGAGGAGGGGGCGAAGGCGCTCAGAGCGCAGGATTTTCGCATGGCGGATGCGCGCGACTTCTCCGGCCAGGCGGTCGCGCTCGAGGATGCGGGCGATGCCGAGGCGCTGAACTTCCCCGAGATCGGCGTGGCCGTGGTGAGCGGCGCGGCGCTCGAAGCGCATGGCATGAGCGCCTTCGCCGCTGCCGCCGCCGACAGCCCGATCGAGACTATCGAGCCGGAGTATTTCGTCTTCGCTGCCGGCTCCGAGTATCTGCGTGGCTTCCTCGCCGCGGCCAACACGATCGCGCGCGACCTCAAGGGCGTGCCGGTGCCGGAGCCGGAGGAGATCGAGGCGGAAGTGCTGGGCGCGACCTGGGGGCTGATCCGCTGCAAGGTGCCGCCGAGCAGCCGCAGCGGGGTGGGCATCAAGGTGGCGGTGCTCGATACCGGCATGGATCTCGGCCATCCCGATTTCTCAGGACGGCCGATGACGACCAACACCTTCGTCGGCCAACCGGTGCAGGATCTGAACGGCCATGGCACGCACTGCATCGGCACCGCCTGCGGGCCGAAATCCCCGCCGGGCAGCACGCCGCGCTACGGCATCGCCCATGCCGGCAGCATCTTCGTCGGCAAGGTGCTCACCAACTCCGGCAGCGGCACCGGCGCGGGCGTGCTTGCGGGCATGAACTGGGCGATCGCCAATCGCTGCGAGGTGATCTCGATGTCGCTCGGCAGCCAGAGTCCGGTTCAGGCGGCCTACACCGCCGCCGGCCAGGCCGCGCTCTCGGCCGGCTGCCTGATCATCGCCGCCGCCGGCAACGAGACGAAGCCGACCGGCGCGCCGGCCAATTCGCCGACCATCATGGCCGTCGCTTCGCTCGATCCGACCCTGACCCCGTCCAACTTCTCGAACTTCGGCAAGATCGAGATCGCCGCACCGGGGCGCGATGTGTTCTCGTCCTGGCCTCGGCCCCGGCGCCACCACAGCATCAGCGGCACCTCGATGGCCACACCGCACGTCGCCGGCTGTGCGGCGCTCTGGGCGCAGTCCAGCCCCTCGCTGCGCGGGGCCTCGCTGTGGCGCAGGCTGCAATCCTCGGCCCAGCCGCTGCCCCTGCCGGCCTCCCGGGTCGGCGCTGGCCTTGTCCAGGCGCCCTAGCTAGATTCCGCTCGAGCCCGCCCCGGCCCCGGTTCCGCCGGGGCGCGGCCGGGGATGGAGGGCGCGCCGTGGCGGAGCGCAAGACCTGGATCGTGACCCTGAGCGGCGAACGCCCGGCCGCCGCGGTGCGGCGCGACCTCGCCGAGGCGGGTTTCGATGTCGGCGCGGTGCTTGACGCGATCGGCGTGATCACCGGCGAGGCGGATGCCAAGGCGGTGGCGAAAGCCCGGAAGATCAAGGGGATCGCCAGCGTCGCCGAGGACACCGAGGTCGGCATCGGCCCGCCCGGGTTGGATCCGACCTGGTAGCCCCCGGCCGCGCGGCACCCCTGCGCCGCACGACGCTTGCCCTGGCCGTTTTCGCCCTGTATCACCCACTAGGCCCGTGCGCGGGGGCTCCCGCGCCGGCAAATTCGCACGCGGTGCAGCCTTCCCGGGTGATCCCGGGGTCCGGTGCGGGCCATGCCCAGGAGCGGCATCGGCCGGCGCAGCGCCGCGGAGGAATGAACCGGACGTGTGAAGGAGAAGGACGGCCCCATGGCCCTGCCCGTGTTCACCCTGCGCCAGCTTCTGGAAGCCGGCGTCCATTTCGGCCACCACACCCGCCGCTGGAACCCGAAGATGGCCCCGTACCTCTTCGGCGTGCGCAACCAGGTCCACATCATCGACCTGCAGCAGACCGTGCCGATGCTGAGCCGGGCGATGCAGGCGATCCGCGACGCGGTCGCCGGCGGCGGGCGCGTGCTGTTCGTCGGCACCAAGCGCTCGGCGGCCGACTACGTGGCGGAGGCGGCCAAGCGCTGCGGCCAGTACTACGTGAACCACCGCTGGCTCGGCGGCATGCTGACCAACTGGAAGACCATCCAGAACTCGATCCGCCGGCTGCGCACGATCGAGGAGCAGCTCGCCCAGGAGCAGACCGGGCTGACCAAGAAGGAGCAGCTGATGCTGACGCGCGAGCGCGACAAGCTCGAGCGCGCGCTGGGCGGCATCAAGGAGATGGGCGGGCTGCCGGACATCCTGTTCGTCATCGACACGAACAAGGAGAGGATCGCGGTCCAGGAGGCGCGCAAGCTGAACATCCCGGTGGTCGCGGTGCTTGACAGCAACTCCGACCCCGATGGCGTGACCTACCCGATCCCCGGCAATGACGATGCGATCCGCGCGATCGCGCTCTATTGCGACCTCGTCGCCGGCGCGGTGCTCCACGGCATCTCGGCCGAGATGGCCGCCTCGGGGCTCGATCTCGGCGCGGCCGAGGAGGTGCCGATCGACGAGCTGCCGCCGCCCGTGGAAACCGCGCCCGAGGGGCCGGCACCGGAGGAGTCCGCCGAGGCGCGGGCCTGACCCTCACAGCACGAGAGGACGGATCGATGGCGGAGATCACCGCGGCGCTGGTCAAGGAACTGCGCGAGAAGACCGGCGCGGGCATGATGGACTGCAAGCGGGCGCTGGCCGAGACCGGCGGCGACCTGGAGGCGGCGATCGACTGGCTGCGCAAGAAGGGCCTGTCGGCGGCGGCGAAGAAGGCCGGCCGCACGGCGGTCGAGGGGCTGGTCGGCGTCAAGGCCGAGGGCACGCGCGCGGCGATTGTCGAGGTGAATGCCGAGACCGACTTCGTCGCCCGCAACGAGACCTTCCAGGACTTCGTCGCCACCTGCGCGGGGCTCGCCCTCGATGCCGGCGGCGATGTCGAGGCGCTGAAGGGCAAGGCGTTCCCGGGCAGCGGCCGGACAGTCGCCGACCAGCTGACCCACCTGATCGCCACGATCGGCGAGAACATGGCGATCCGCCGCACGGCGATGCTGTCGGTGCCCGAGGGCGTGGTCGCGACCTATGTCCATTCCGCCCTCAAGCCTGAACTGGGCCGGATCGGCGTGCTGGTGGCCCTGGTGGGCGAGCCGGGCGAGGCGCTCGCCACGCTGGGCCGGCAGATCGGCATGCATGTCGCCGCTGCCCGGCCCGAGTTCCTCGACATCGGCTCGGTCGACCCGGCCGCCCTCGCCCGCGAGAAGGCCGTGCTTTCCGAGCAGGCGCGCGCCTCCGGCAAGCCCGAGGCGATCGTCGAGAAGATGGTCGAAGGTCGCGTCCGCAAGTACTACGAGGAGGTCGTGCTGCTGGAGCAGGTCTGGGTGCACGACGGCGAGAGCCGGGTGAAGGATGTGGTGAAGAAGGCAGGCGCGCAGCTCGCCGGCTTCGTCCGCTTCCAGCTCGGCGAGGGCATCGAGAAGGAGGCCTCGGACTTCGCGGCCGAGGTCGCGGCGGCGGCGCGCTGAGGGCCGCCGCGATGCCGGCAGCGGGGATGCCCGGGACGGCGATCCGCCCTACACTGGCGGCCCCGCCCGAGTCCGGCCCCGCCCCGCTGCAGAAGGACGCCCGCTTCATGGAGGATGCGCCCCGCTACCGACGCGTGCTCCTGAAGGTGTCGGGCGAGGCGCTGATGGGACGGCGCGAGTACGGCATCTGCACCGAGACGGTCGGGCGGATCGCCGAGGACGTGCGCGCGGTGGTCGCGCTCGGCGTCGAGGTCTGCCTGGTGATCGGCGGCGGCAACATCTTCCGCGGCGTCTCCGGCGCGGCGGCGGGGATGGAGCGCGCCTCCGCCGACTACATGGGCATGTTGGCGACCGTGCTGAACGCCCTCGCGCTGCAGAACGCGCTCGAGAAGCGCGAGGTCCACACGCGGGTGCAGTCGGCCATCCCGATGAGTTCGGTCTGCGAGCCCTACATTCGCCGTCGGGCGATCCGGCACATGGAGAAGGGGCGGGTGGTGATCTTCGCCGCCGGCACCGGCAATCCGTTCTTCACCACCGACACGGCCGCGGCGCTCCGCGCCGTCGAGATGGGCTGTGAGGCCCTCCTGAAGGGCACGCAGGTGGACGGTGTCTACTCCGCCGATCCGCGTAAGGACCCTGCCGCGCAGCGCTACGAGCGTCTGACCTATCTCGACGTGCTGGCACGCGATCTCGCGGTGATGGACGCCTCGGCGATCAGCCTGGCACGGGAGAACGGGTTGCCGATCGTGGTATTCTCGATCCATGAACCAGGCGCCTTCGCCAACGTGATGCGCGGCCGCGGCACATTCACCATCGTCACCGACGCGCCAGGCTGAGGACGACGCGCGCGGATCCCGGGACAGCAGGGGAGACAGGAATGGCCAAGGCCCCGCCCACGCTCGATCAGATCGCCGGCGATCTGCGCCGGCGGATGGAGGGCGCGCTCGACACGCTGAAGAAGGAGTTCGCTGGCCTGCGCACCGGGCGGGCGAGCCCGGCATTGCTCGAGCCGATCAAGGTTGAGGTCTATGGCACCGAGATGCCGATCACCCAGGTCGGCACGATCGGCGTGCCCGAGCCGCGCCTGCTGACGGTGCAGGTGTGGGACCGTGCGGCCGTTTCGTCGGTCGAGAAGGCGATCCGTGACGCCGGGCTCGGCCTCAATCCGGCGAGCGACGGCCAGACCGTGCGCGTGCCGCTGCCGCCGCTCACGGCCGAGCGGCGCGTCGAGCTCGCCAAGCTCGCGGGCAAGTACGCCGAGGCCGCGCGCGTCGCCATCCGCGCGGTCCGCCGTGACGGCATGGAGACGCTCAAGAAGCTCGAGAAGGATCACGAGATCGGCCAGGACGTGCATCGTGACTGGGCCGACGAGGTGCAGAAGCTGACCGACGGCTACATCCGTAAGGTGGACGAGGCGCTGGCCGCCAAGGAAGCCGACATCAAGCAGCCCTGAGCGCCCCGCCAGCCCCCCGCCGATGAACGCTCCCCTCCCGATCGCCTCCGCCGCGGCGTTGGCCGCGCCGCCGCTCGCGCGGCACGTGGCGATCATCATGGACGGCAACCGGCGCTGGGCGGCACGCCGCGGCCTGCCGGCACTGGCCGGCCATCGCGAGGGCGCCGAGGCGGCGCGCCGGGCGGTCGATGCGGCCCTCGCCCAGGGCGTGCCCTGGCTGACGCTCTATGCGTTCTCGTCGGAGAACTGGCGCCGCCCGGCCGAGGAGGTCGGCGGACTGATGGGGCTGCTGCGCCAGGGGATCGAGCGCCACTGGACCGAGATGATCCGCCGGGGCGTCAGGCTGCGCATGATCGGCGACCGTGACCGCCTCGATGCCGGCATGCGCGACGCGATCGAGCGGGCGGAAGCCAGTTCCATCGCCAACACGCGGCTCAACCTGGTGATCGCGCTTTCCTATGGCGGGCGGTCGGAGATCGCGGGCGCGGCGCGGCGGCTCGCGCGCGCGGTCGCGGAGGGGCGGGTTTCCCCCGACTCGGTCGATGAAGCGAGCTTCGCCCGCTTCCTCGAGACCGACGGCATGCCGGATCCGGACCTCGTGATCCGAACCTCCGGCGAGCAGCGGATCTCGAACTTCCTGCTCTGGCAGGCCGCCTATGCGGAGTTCGTCTTCCTCGACGTGCTCTGGCCCGAGTTCGGCCCGCAGCATCTCGCGCAGGCGCTCTCGGCCTTCGCCGCGCGGGAGCGACGCTATGGCGCCCGCCCGGGCTGAGCCCGACCGACCGTTCGGCATGACGGCAGACGCGGCCGGACGCTGGAGCGATCTCGGCAGGCGCGCCCTGTCCGCCGTGGTGCTCGGGCCGATCGCACTCACCGCGATCTGGCTCGGCGCCGAGTGGTTCATGCTGTTGGTCGCCCTCGGCACCGCCGTACTCGCCTGGGAGTGGGTGCATCTGTGTGGAGCGCGGCTGCGCGCGTTTCCCGGCCTTGTGGTCCCCCTCGCGTTGCTGGCGGCCGGGCTCGCCTCTGTTGCGGGCGCCTGGCTTGCGGCGCTCGCGCTGCTGGGCGCCGGCACCGCCCTCGCCTGGGCGGTGGCGCGCCAGCCCGCGCTCCTGCCGGGCGAGCGACGCCCGGCCGGCTGGCTGGCGGCCGGCGTGATATATATCGGGCTTGCGGGCGTGGGGCTGATCTGGCTCCGCGACGCCGGGGATGCGGGTCGGGCCAACGTGCTGTTCGTGGTGCTGGTGGTCTGGGCGTCGGATATCGGCGCCTATCTGGCGGGACGGATGATCGGTGGCCCGCGTCTGGCGCCGGCGATCAGCCCGAACAAGACCTGGGCGGGCGGTGCCGGTGGGCTTGCCGCGGCGATCGCGGCCGGGCTCGGCGTGGCGGCTGCCCTGACGCCGGGGGCGGAGCCGGCTGGCGTTGCGATCGTCGCGGCGGCGATCGGGCTGACCGCGCAATGCGGCGACCTCCTGGAAAGCTTCATCAAGCGGCGCTTCGCGGTGAAGGATGCCTCGCGGCTGATCCCGGGCCATGGCGGGCTGCTCGACCGCGCGGACGGGCTGATCGCGGCGGTGCCGCTCGCCGCGGCGCTGTCGCTCGCGCTGGGGCAGGGGGCGGTCCTGTGGGGGTGAACGGTGCCCCTCGCCGCGTCACTGTGCTTGGCGCGACCGGCTCGGTCGGGCGGGCCACGCTCGATCTGATCGCCGAGGCGCCGTCCGGCAGCTTCGAGGTGGTTGCCCTGGTGGCGAACGGCAACGCGGCTGCCCTGGCTGCCGCCGCCCGGCGCGTGCGCGCGCGGCTCGCCGTGGTCGCCGATGAAGCGGCGCTCCCGGCGCTCCGCGAGGCGCTCGAGGGCAGCGGCATCGCGGTGGATGCCGGCCCAGCGGCGGTGGTGGCGGCCGCCTCCATCCCCGTCGACTGGACCATGGCGGCGATCGTCGGCGCGGCCGGGCTGCCGGCCACGATGGCCGCGGCCGGCGGGGGCGGGATCGTCTCGATCGCCAACAAGGAGTGCCTGGTCTGCGCCGGCCCGATGCTGCGCGCGGTCGCCGCGACGGCCGGCACGACGCTGCTGCCCGCGGATTCCGAGCACAACGCGATCTTCCAGGCGCTCGATGGCACGGCGCCCGAGAGCGTCGAGCGGATCGTGCTCACCGCCTCGGGCGGGCCCTTTCGGGACTGGCCGGCCGAGCGGATGCACGCGATCCGGCCCGAGGATGCGCTCAACCACCCGGTCTGGCGCATGGGTGCCAAGGTCACGATCGACAGCGCGACCATGATGAACAAGGGCCTCGAGGTGATCGAGGCCGCCTGTCTCTTCCCGGTCCCGGCCGAACGGATCGAGGTGCTGGTGCATCCCGAGGCCGCGATCCACGGGATCGTGCAGTACGTCGACGGCTCGATGCTGGCACAGATGGGGCCGCCCGACATGCGCGTCCCGATCGCCCATACCCTGGCTTGGCCGCGCCGGATGACCACGGCGACGCGTCGGCTCGATCTCGTCAAGCTGCGCACGATCACGTTCGAATTGCCGGATCATAAACGATTTCCTGCGCTCACTCTGGCGCGCGAGGCGCTCGCCGCCGGCGGCGCGGCACCGACGATCCTGAACGCGGCGAACGAAGTGGCGGTGCGGCTGTTCCTGGAAGGGCGGATCGGATTCCTGGGGATTGCCGCCCTGGTCGCGGCCGCCCTCGACCGGCTCGGCACGCCCGCCGCGCCCGACCTCGAAGCCGTGCTGGAGGCGGACGCGACGGCGCGACGCACCGCGCTCGACCTCGCCTCCGGCCCCGCCTTCGCCTGAAACACGGAGTACCTGAGCCCCATGGAGTTCCTCGGCGGCACCCTCGGCACGATCCTGCCGTTCCTGCTCGTCCTCGGCGTGCTGATCTTCTTCCACGAGCTCGGCCACTACCTTGCCGCGCGCTCGGTCGGGGTGCACGTGGATGCGTTCTCGATCGGCTTCGGCCGCGAGGTGCTGGGCTGGACCGGACGCACCGGAACGCGCTGGAAGGTCGGCTGGATCCCGCTCGGCGGCTACGTGAAGCTGCATGGCCACGAGAGCCCGGACGACCGGGCGCAGGTGGTGGCCGAAGCGAAGGCCAAGGGCGAGCCGCCGCCGGTCTGGCGCGAGGGGCAGACCTTCGGCGAGAAGAGTGTCGGCGCGCGCGCCTGGGTGGTCGCGGCCGGGCCGCTCGCCAACGTCCTGCTCGCCGCGGTGCTGCTCGCCGGCATGTTCGCGACCGCCGGCCGGCCCGACACCGCGCCCGTGATAACCGGCGTGCAGGCCGGGAGCGCGGCCGAGCGCGCCGGGCTCGCGCCGGGCGACCGGATCGTCGCCATCGACGGCCGGGCCACGCCGCGCTTCGAGGACGTGCAGGCCACCGTGCGGCTGCGCCCCGGCCAGCCGATGACGCTGACGGTGCAGCGCGATGGCGCGGCGCTGAGCCTGCCGGTGACGCCCGATCTGCGCGAGGTGTCGGACCGGTTCGGCAACGTCCAGCGCATCGGCATGCTCGGCGTGGCCGGCGGCGTGCCCGAGTACCGTCAGCTCGACGTGTTCGCCGCCCTCGCGGCCGGGGCGCTCGAGACCGTGCGGCTGACCGAACAGACGCTGGTGGCGCTCTGGCAGATGATCGCCGGCACGCGCGGCACCGACGAGATCGGCGGGCCGATCCGGATCGCCCAGCTCTCCGGCCAGGTCGCCGAGGGCGGGATCATTCCGCTGATCGGACTGTTGGCGCTGCTGTCGGTCAACCTGGCGTTGATCAACCTGTTCCCGATCCCGATTCTCGATGGCGGGCATCTGGTGATGTATGCCTACGAGGCGGTGCGCGGCCGGCCGCTGCCGCCGCGGGCGCAGGAATACGCATTCCGCGGCGGGCTCGCGATCCTGCTTGCGATCTTCGTGCTCGCGACCTGGAACGACCTGACGCATCTGAGGGTGGTCGATTGGTTCTCACGCCTGCTCGGGTGACAGGCCGGACCGCCGCGGATATGGTCGCGCCTTCCGTCACACGCCGCGCGTTTTGGGACCGCCAGTGCCGCCTTTGAGACTGATCCTGCTTGCGGGCGTGCTTGCCATGCCGACTGTCGCCACCCTGGAGGCGCAGCCGCGCCCGGCGGGCCCCGCAGCCTCGGCCGCCGGGGCTGGCCTGATTCGCGCCGTGCGGATCGAGGGCGCGCAGCGGATCGAGGAGTCGACGATCCGCAGCTACATGCTCGCCCAGCCCGGCGATCCGTTCGAGGCGGACCGGCTCGACCGCACGTTGCGCACCCTGTTCGCGACCGGCCTGTTCCGCGACGTCTCGCTCCGCCGCGACGGCGACACGCTGGTGGTGACGGTGGCGGAGAATCCGATCGTCAACCGCATCGTCTTCGAGGGCAACCGCGCGCTCGGCGATGCGGTCCTGCGTGCCGAGCTGCAACTGCGCCCGCGCGCGGTGTTCACCCGCGCTGCCGCGCAGGCGGACCGCCAGCGCCTGCTCGACATCTACGCCCGGCGCGGCCGGTTCGGCGCCCAGATCGAACCCAAGATCATCGAGCTCGAGCAGAACCGCGTCGATGTCGTGTTCGAGATCGCCGAGGGCGAGAGCACGCTGATCCGCCGCATCAACTTCGTCGGCAACGAGGCGTTCTCGACCAGCACGCTGCAGGAGGTGGTGGCTTCGCGCGAGACCGCGTGGTGGCGTTTCCTGTCGACCTCCGACCAGTACGACCCCGAGCGGCTGTCGTTCGACCGGGAACTCCTGCGCCGATTCTACCTGAAGAACGGATACGCCGATTTCCGGGTGGTCTCGGCGGTCGCGGAACTCGCCCCCGACCGCACCAGCTTCTTCGTCACCTTCACGGTGGACGAGGGGGAACGCTACCGCGTCGGCACGGTCGATGTCGTCTCGCAGATCCGCAACCTGGATGCCGACACGCTGCGCGGCGCCGTCGCGGTGCAGGAGGGTGCCTGGTACGGCGCCGACCGCGTCGAGGAGAGCATCGAGGCGCTGTCGCGCGCGGCGCAGGATGCCGGCTACGGCTTCGCCGAGGTGCGCCCGCGCCTGACGCGCAACGCCGAGACGCGCACCATCGACATCGTCTTCGAGATCATCGAAGGCCCGCGCGTGTTCGTCGAGCGGATCGACATCGTCGGCAACCTGCGCACCAAGGACCAGGTGATCCGCCGCGAGTTCCGCCTCGCCGAGGGCGACGCCTTCAATGCCGCGCGGATTGCACGGTCGCGTCAGCGCATCGTCGATCTCAACTACTTCGGCAAGGTCGAGGTCACGAACGCACCGGGCAGCGCCCCGGATCGGGCGGTGGTGCAGGTCGAGGTCGAGGAGAAGGCGACCGGCGAACTGACCATCGGCGGCGGCTTCTCGACCGATTCCGGCGCGCTCGGCACGGTGGGCCTGCGTGAGCGCAACCTCGTCGGTACTGGCATCGACGGCCAATTCCAGGTCACGCTGGCGCAGCGGCGCAGCCAGCTCGACGTCTCGTTGACCGATCCCTATTTCCTGGATCGCAATCTCGTCGCCGGCGTGGACGTGTTCTACATCACCCGCGACAACCGTCTGGTGGCGAGCTTCGACGACAAGCGCGTCGGCTTCGCGCTCCGCCTCGGCTACGAGTTCAACGAGCACCTGCGCCAGTCCTGGAGCTACACCCTGGTGCAGCGCAAGATCGAGAACATCCAGGCTGATGCCTCCCGTTTCGTGCGCGATCAGGAGGGCACGACGACGCTGTCACAGGTGAGCCAGGTGCTCACCTACGACCGGCGCAACAGCCGGCTCGACCCGACCGAAGGCTACATCGTGCGGATCGGCACGGACGTCTCCGGCCTCGGCGGCGATGTCGGCTTCTTCCGTCCGCGGATCGACGGCAGCTACTTCCTGCCGGTCGCCCGGCTGCTCGACCTCCAGGGCGTCTACACGCTCGTGTTCAGCGCCGGCGCCGGCTATCTCGTGCAGTACGGCAAGCGCGAACGCATCATCGACAACTTCTTCCTCGGCGGCGAGAACCTGCGTGGCTTCAGGCTCGGCGGCGCCGGCCCGCGCGATCTGGCCACGGACGACGCGCTCGGCGGCCGCGTGATCTGGACCGCGGGCACGGAACTGCGTTTCCCGATGCCCTTCGTGTCGGATGATCTGGGTCTGCAGGGCCGGACCTTCGTCGATGTGGGCGGACTCAGCCGGCCCGGCTTCTCGGGGGTTAACGTGGCGAACGACACCAGCCCCCGGGTCGGGGTGGGTGTCGGCGTGGCCTGGCGGTCGCCTTTCGGCCTTGTGAACGTCGATTTCGGCTGGGCCGTGGTGAAGAAGAGCTATGACAAGACCGAGCTGATCCGGTTCGGCTTCGGTACGAGGTTCTGATCATGTCGTTCATCCGCACAGCCTTCGCCTCGCTGGCGCTCGCCGCGACGGCCTGGGCGCCCGGCGCGCCGGCGCAGGCGCAGCAGCAACAGCAGCAGTGGTTCGTGCCGGGCCAGCAGCCGCAGCAACAGCAGCGCCCGCCGGCGCAGCGCCCGCCGGCGGCGCAGCCGCAGCAGCGGCCGGCCCAGCGCCCGGCCGCCCCGACCGGCCAGGTGCCCGGCCCGACCGAGGCGGGAGCGCCGCAGCTGCCGCCACTCGACCGCGCCCCGCCACCGCCCCCGGCGGTGATCGGCGTGATCGGGGCGCAGGAGGTGTTCGAGGCGTCGGTCGCGGTGCGCGAGATTCGCCAGACGCTGCAGCGCCGGCTCGCCCGCCTCCAGGAGGATTCCGCGCGCGAGCAGCAGCGCTGGCGCGATGCCCAGCAGGCGCTCGCCGCCGAGCGCGCCCAGCTCACGCCGGAGCAGCTGCGCGAGAAGGAGCGGGAGCTCCAGGAGCAGATCACCAACGGACAGCGCATCCTGCGCGAGCGCAACGCGGCGATCCAGGCGGCCGGCCAGAAGGCGTTCGCCGAGGTCGAGCGGGTGATGCTCTACGTGATCCGCCAGGTCGCCGAGGCGCGCGGCCTGACCATGGTTGTGCAGCGCCAGGCGATCGTGCTCGCGGTCGAGGACCATGACATCAGCGAGGCGGTGGCGAACCAGCTCA
>CALKJX010000343.1 GCA_937995555.1 uncultured Elioraea sp. | reverse complement strand
GGCGAAGGCCACGGTCTCGACCTGGAGCGTCGGCCTGAGCGAGGGCCGCAGCCGGATCGGGCCCGCCAGCACCAGATCGCGCCCCGTCGCCTGCTTGGCCGCCTCCTGGATGCGCGGCTTGTAGGACTCCGGGTCGAAGGTGGCGAGGAAGATCCCCACCGCCGCGACCGCCAGCAGCAGCACGACGCCGAGGCCGATCAGCGTGTAGCGCAGGATGCGCATGGGGCGTCCTCCTTCGTGTCCGGGCGCGACAGTAGCGCGGGCGTCATCCGCGCCGGGCGGGACCGCGCGCGGGTTTGATCGGCCGGGGTGCTGCGAAGCCCAGCGCGGCGAAGGTCGCGCGCATGTGCGGCGGCAATGGGGCCTCGGCGCGCAGCACCCCGCCCTCGGGGTGCGGGATCGCGATGCCGCGCGCGTGCAGGTGCAACTGCTCCGGGAAGCCTTCGAGCATCGCGCCCGCGCCGCCGTATTTCGCATCCCCCAGGATCGGGCAGCCGATGCCGACGCAGTGCACGCGGAGCTGGTGCGTCCGCCCCGTCAGCGGCGAGAGTTCGAGCCAGGCCGCCCGGCGGCCTGCGGCATCCAGCGTGCGGTAGTCCGTGATCGCGCGCGCGGCGTCCGCCTCGTCGCGGCCGGCCAGCACGACGCGTTCGCCGCGCAGCCCGGCCCGCTTGGCGAGCGGGGCATCGATCCGGCCCTCGCGCGGGCTGGGCACGCCCACCGTCACCGCCCAGTACGTCTTCTCGGCGTCGCGCGAGCGGAACGCGGCCGCCAGCCTGCTCGCGGCTGCGGCCGTGCGCGCGACCAGCAGCACGCCCGTGGTGTCGCGGTCGAGCCGATGCACCAGCCGCGGCCGCTCCTCCGCGCCGAAGCGCAACGCATCGAGCAGCGCATCCAGGCTCTTCACGATCCCCGGACCGCCCTGCACCGGCAGGCCGAACGGCTTGTCGAGCACGATCACGCTCGCGTCCCGGTACAGCACGAGCCGTTCCAGCTCCTTGGCGTCGTGCGGATCGACCGCGAGCGCGCGTCTCGGCCGCGGCGCGTCGAGGTCGCCGAGCGGCGGGACGCGCACGCTCTGGCCGGGGGCGAGGCGCGTGCCGGTTTCGGCACGCCTGCCGTCGACCCGGATCTGCCCGGTGCGCAGCAGCTTTGCCAGCGCGCCATGGGTGAGGCCGGGGAAGTGGCGGCGGAACCAGCGGTCCAGCCGGATCTCGGCCTCGTCCTCGGCGACGGTTCGGGTCTCGACGGCGCTCATGGGCGGCGCTTCTGCCTGAGCCGGTCCCATTCCGCCAGCCGTTCGGCGATCGCCGCTTCGCGCCCGCGCGTGGTCGGGCGGTAGAAGCGCTGCCGCGGCATCTCCTCGGGGAAGTAGTCCTGGCCCGAGAACCCCTCCTCGGTGTCGTGGTCGTATGCGTAGCCGCGGGCGTAGCCGAGCTCCTGCATCATCCGGGTGGGCGCGTTGAGGATGTGCTTGGGCGGCATCAGCGAGCCGGTCTCGCGCGCCGCCCGCTGCGCCGCCCCCCAGGCGACATAGGCGGCGTTGGACTTGGGCGCCGAGGCGAGATGCAGCACGGCCTGCGCGATCGCGAGCTCGCCCTCGGGGCTGCCGAGCCGCTCGTAGGTCTCCCACGCCGCGAGCGCGGCGTGGATCGCGGTCGGGTCGGCCAGCCCCACATCCTCGGAGGCGAAGCGGAGCACGCGGCGGGCGATGTAGCGTGGGTCCTCGCCGCCGACGATCATGCGCGCGAGCCAGTAGAGGGCGGCGTCGGGGTCGGAACCGCGCATCGATTTGTGCAGGGCCGAAATGAGGTTGTAGTGCTCCTCGCGGTCCTTGTCGTAGAGCGCGGCGCGGCGCTCCAGCACGCGGGCGAGCCCGTCCGGCCCGAGCGGCTCCGCGTCCGCGGGCAGCGCCTGAAGCTGTTCCGCGAGATTGAGCAGATAGCGCCCGTCGCCATCGGCCATGGCGCGGAGCACCGCGCGGGCCTCGGCCGTGACGGGCAGGGACCGGCCGGCCAGACCCTCGGCACGGGCGAGCAGCGCTTCCAGCGCCGCCTCGTCGAGCCGCTTCAGCACCAGCACGCGGCAGCGCGACAGGAGCGCGCCGTTCAGCTCGAAGGACGGGTTCTCGGTGGTGGCCCCCACCAGCACCACCGTGCCGTCCTCCACCACCGGCAGGAACCCGTCCTGCTGGGCGCGGTTGTAGCGGTGGATCTCGTCGACGAACAGCAGCGTGCGCTGCCCGGCCGCGCGGCGCTTGCGCGCCTCCTCGAAGGCGCGCTTGAGATCAGCCACTCCGGAAAACACCGCCGAGAGGGCCACAAAGGCGAGACCCGCGCGCGCGGCAAGCAGCCGCGCGATCGTGGTCTTGCCGGTGCCGGGCGGGCCCCAGAGCACGATCGAGGAGAGACTGCCCTGCGCCAGCATGCGCGTGATGGCGCCCTCGGGGCCGGTGAGATGGTCCTGGCCGACCACCTCCTCCAGGGTCTGCGGTCGCAGCCGGTCCGCGAGCGGCCGCGCGAGATCGTCGGACATGCTGCGGGCGGGCGCGTCGAGGCCGAACAGATCGGCCTCAGCCGGCAAGCGTGGCCTCCATCACCCGCCCGTCGCGGCGGATCGCCATCCGGAACGGTCCCGGCCGGCGCGCCTCCATCGCCGCGAGCACGTCGCGGACGCTGCGCACGTCGCGGCCGGCGATGCGCAGGATGATGTCGCCGGGCCGCAGGCCGACGCGGGCCGCGGGCGAGCCCTCGCGCACATCGATCACCGCGACGCCGGTCTCCAGCAGGTCGAGGCCGAGCTCGTCGGCGAGCGCGGGCGAGAGATTGCCGATCTCGGCGCCGGCGAGCGCGTGGTTGCCGCGCACCAGCGTCGCCTGGCGCGGCGGATCCTCGGGCGGCGGCTCGAGCGGCGCCGCCAGCACCACCTCACGCCCGCCGCGCAGCACCGTCAGCCGGGTCGCGCCGCGCGCCGGCTGGGTCGCCACCCGGTAGCGCAGCGCGTCGGCATCCTCGACCGCGCGGCCGTCGATCGCGGTGATGACGTCGCCGCGCCGGAGCCCTGCCCGTGCGGCCGGACTGTTCGGCGCCACCTGGGCGACGATCGCCCCGGTCGGGCGGGAAAGCCCGAGCGCCTGCGCCATCTCGGCGGTGACGGTGTCGACCCGCACGCCGAGCCAGGGCCGGGCGAGCCCCGCGCCGGTGAAGCCCGCCACCACCGCGCGCACCATGTTGGACGGGATCGCGAAGCCGATGCCGATCGAACCGCCGCCGCGGGTGAAGATCGCGGTGTTGATGCCGATCAGCCGCCCGTCGGTGGTGACCAGCGCGCCGCCTGAGTTGCCCGGATTGATCGCCGCATCGGTCTGGATGAAGAAGCGGTAGTCGGTGATGCCGACGCCGGTGCGCGCGAGCGCCGAGACGATGCCCTGCGTCACCGTCTGGCCGACGCCGAACGGGTTGCCGATCGCCAGCACCACGTCGCCGACCTCGACCTCGTCGCTGTCGCGGAAGCCGAGCGACGGCAGGCGCTCGCGCCCCGGATCGATGCGCAGGACGGCGAGATCGGTGCGGGGGTCGCGGCCGAGGATGCGCGCGGCGAACTCGCGCCGGTCGGCCAGCACGACGGTGATCTCGTCGGCCTCGCCGATCACGTGGTTGTTGGTGACGACCACGCCCGAGGGATCGACGATCACGCCCGAGCCGAGGCTGGTCTGCACCCGCTCCTGGGGCGCGAAGGGGCCGTCGGGGTCGAGGCCGAAGAAGCGGCGGAAGAAGGGGTCGGCCAGCAGCGGCGGCTGGGTGCGCACCGTGCGGCGGGTGTGGATGTTGACGACCGCAGGTGCCGCCGCACGGACCACGGGGGCGAAGGTGGCGGTGAGCTCGGCGCGGGTCGCCGGCACGGGCTGTGCCTGGGCGAGCGCGATCAGCGGCGCGGCGGGCGCGTCCGCCGCCGGCGCGGGAGGTTGCGCGCGCATCGCCGGGGCAGCGGCGCAGGCGGCCGCGAACAGCACGGCCGCGATCGGGAGGAGCCTGGGCGTCATGCCCGCAAACATAATGGGTCCTGGCCGCGCGGTCAGGTCGCCCGGCCGCGCGGCGGCCGGGCGTCCCGCATCAACTGTTGGGGCCGCGGTCCATCGCGTAGGGCTGCCAGCGCTTGAGCCCGCTGCCGGGCAGCACGGTCGGGTTGACGCAGGACATTGGCCAGCGGCCGGACAGCACCAGCGCCAGCTCCTGGCCCACCCTGCGCTTGCGCGCCGGATCGAAGCGCGCGGAGGCCGAGGCGTTGTGCGGCGAGAGGATGACGTGCGGCATCTTCAGCAGCGGGTTGTCGGGCTTGGGCGGCTCGACCTCGAACACATCGAGCCCAGCGCCGGCGATCGTCCCGCTTTCCAGCGCACGGATCAGCGCCGCCTCGTCCACGGTCGGGCCGCGGCCGGTGTTGATGAAGATCGCCGTCTTCTTCATCTGCTTGAAGTGCCTGTCGGTCAGCATCCTGCGGGTCAGCGCCGTATCGGGCGCGTGCATCGAGACGAAGTCGGACTGCGACAACACCTCCGACAGGGTGGCCGGCTGCACGCCGTAGTCCGACATCACGAGCTCCTGCACGAACGGATCGTAGGCGAGCATGTGCAGGCCGAATGGGCGGGCGCGCTTGGCCACCATGCGCGCGACCCGGCCGAACGAGATGAAGCCGAGCGTGAGCCCCATCAGCCGCGGGACCTGGAGCAGCTGGGGCCGGCCCTCCATCCAGCGTCCCTCGCGCACCATGCGATCCTGCTCGATCGCACGCCGGTGCGTGGCGAGCAGCAGCATCATCGCGTGATCGGCCACCTCCTCGATGAAGGTGTCGGGGCAGTTGGTCACCGGGATGCCCTTGGCGGTCGCGGCGCCGACATCGACGTAATCCACCCCCACCGTGCCGAGCACGATCGCCTTGCACTTGGAGAGCGCATCGATCATCGGCTTGGTGAACTTCATGCCCTTGGCATACACGGCGTCCGCCATCGGCGCGGCGGCGATGAACCCTTCCTCGGTGGCGGGACATTCGACGATCTCGGCGTCCATGCCCTCGAGCGCCTCCATCTCGTAGTCGTAGCCGCCGCCCGCGGTGGTGAAGGAGGCTCCGGCGGGGGTGAGGATCGTGTACTTGGCCAAGGTCGGTCTCCTGGATGGAACGAACGTCAGGTCTTGCGCGGGCGGGCGCGCACGGCAACTCGCTGATGTCGGCCCCCCAGCCGGGCGCAGTCGGCAGCACGGGCTCGCCGTTCTCGATCACGGGGATGGCGGTGACGAACCCTTCGCGCCAGGGGCAGGAGTCGAGATCGATCTCCATGATGCGGAAGTTCGGCACCGCGGCCGAGAAGTGGGCGGAGTGGAACGAGCAGAGATGGCCGTAGAAGTTCCGCGGCACGCAGTTCACCTCGCTGGTGTCGGCCATCGCGGCGATCTTCAGGCTCTCGGCAAGCCCGTTCCGCGGCACGTCGATGATCGCGACGTCCATGGCGGAGGTTTCGAGATACGGACGGAAATCGCGCCGGCCGTGCTGGGTCTCGCAGCTCGCGATCGGGCACGGCGCGTCCGCGGATCAGCGCGAGCGTAGCCGGGTGACGCGTGTCGATCTCGAGCCAGCGCAGGCCGAACTCCGCCACCGTCTCGGCGATGCACAGGAACCCCTCGGTCTTGAAATGCGGGTTCACGTCCAGCGTCACGCCGAACTGGCGCCCGACCGGATCCCGGATCGCTGATAGTTGGCACCGGAGATCGGCGAGCAGCGCCTCGTCCCAGTTCAGCTCCGGCCAGCCGGGCGTGCGGTCGAAGCCCTCGTTGAGATACTGCAGCGCGCCGTCACGATGGCGGAACAGGCTGGTCTTGAGGCAACGGAAGCCATGCGCCTTCACCTCGGCGGCGTGTACTGAGAGATCGTCGTGGGTGCGGAGGTCCGGCAGGAACCCCTTGCCGCGCTGCGCCGCGCGGTGGGTGCCGAAATGCGACCGGTAGACCGGGATGCGCTCGCGGATCGGCCCGCCGAACAGCGCGTGCACCGGCTTGCCGGCCTGCTTCGCCCTGATGTCGCGCAGCGCATTCTCGATCGCCGCGATGGCCTGCTGGTTGATCCCGCCCCTCGCCTGGCGGGTGGCGACGTGCACCCTGGCGAGCATCGCCTCGGGGGCGTCCGGGTCCGCGCCGGTGGTCAGCTGTGCCGGTGCCTCGATCACCGGCGAGAGGCCGCGGCTGCCGGAATCCTTGTTGTACTCGCTCCAGCGGGTGATGCCGCAGGCGGTGGTGACCTTCAGGAACGAGAAGCTGCGCCACGCCGCGTCCGCCCGCAGCGTCTCCACCCGGTCGATCCGCATCCGGCTATTCCTTCACCGCCCCCGTCAGCGAGGAGACGTAGTAGTCAACGAAGAACGAGTAGAAGATGGCCAC
Source organism: uncultured Elioraea sp. (assembly GCA_937995555.1). Lineage (GTDB taxonomy): Bacteria > Pseudomonadota > Alphaproteobacteria > Acetobacterales > Acetobacteraceae > Elioraea. The sequence goes on along the minus strand of CALKJX010000343.1, from coordinate 2,309 downwards.
CGGCAGCGAACCGAGCAGCGAGCCCGCCATCAGCGCACCCCACTGGTAGACGTCACCGGTGACAAGCTCGGTGAGGATCGCCACGGGCACGGTCTTCTTCTCCGACGAGCTGATGAAGGCGAGCGCGTAGATGAACTCGTTCCACGAGAGCGTGAACGAGAAGATGCCAGCGCTGATCAGCCCCGGGGTGGCGAGCGGCAGCGTGATCTTGGTCAGGATCTGCAGCCGTGTCGCGCCGTCGATCAGCGCGCATTCCTCGAGCTCGTAGGGAATCGACTTGAAGTAGCCGATCAGCAGCCAGGTGCAGAACGGGATCAGGAAGGTCGGGTAGGTGAGGATCAGCGCGAACGGGCTGTCGAACAGCCCGAGCTTGAACACCATCAGCGCCAGCGGAATGAACAGGATCGAGGGCGGCACCAGATAGGCGAGATAGATCGCAAGGCCCACATACTGGCTGCCCTTGAAGCGCAGACGCTGGATCGCATAGGCGGCGAGCGTGGCCGCGAACAGCGACAGGAAGGTCGAGCCGACAGCGATCCCCATCGTGGTCATCAGCCACGACGGATAGGCGGTGTTGAACAGCAGGTGATGGATGTGATCGAGCGTCGGCGAGGAGATCCAGAGCGGGTTGTAGTCGCGCAGATTGTAGAGCTCGTGGTTCGGCTTGAACGCCGTGATGGTCATCCAATAGAACGGGAACAGCAGGATGAACACGAAGCAGGCGAGCGGGACGTAGATCGTCACCACCCGTCGCGTGCGCGTGTCCCACGACATCAGCTCCGGCGCAACTGTGGCGGACTGCTTGCCCTCGGCGGTGTTGGCCGCGGCTGCGGCGTCGCTCATCGGTCGTCCCTCCGCCCCGGCTCAGTCGTTGCTCTCGCCCTGCTGCCACTTGCGCCGCGCGAGCGCGAAGTAGCTGAACAGGGTCGCGAACACAAGGAACGGGATCATCGCCACCGCGATCGCCGCGCCCTCCGCCAGTTGCCCGCCGGGAATGCCGCGCTGGAACGCGAGTGTCGCCATCAGATGCGTCGAGTTCACCGGCCCGCCGCGGGTGATCGCGTAGACGAGCTGGAAGTCGGTGAAGGTGAAGATGATCGAGAAGGTCATGACGATCGCGAGGATCGGCAGCAGCAGCGGGAAGGTGATGTAGCGGAAGCGCTGCCAGCCGGTCGAACCGTCGAGCAGGGCGGCCTCGTAGAGCGAAGGCGAGATCGTCTGCAGCCCGGCAAGCAGGGTGATCGCCACGAACGGGATGCCGCGCCAGATGTTCGCCGCGATCAGCGACCAGCGCGCCGGCCACGCCGAGCCCAGGAAGTCGAAGTAGCGGTCACGCAGGCCCAGCACATCGACGACGAACCACGAGATCACCGAGAACTGCGCGTCGTAGATCCACCAGAACGCGATCGCCGAGAGCACCGTCGGCACGATCCAGGGCAGCAGCACGATCGCACGCACGATGCTCTTGAATGGGATGTGGTTGTTCAGCAGCAGCGCGAGCCAGAGCCCGAGGCCGAATTTCCCGACCGTCGCCACCGCCGTGTAGAACACGCTGTAGAAGACCGAGGACCAGAAGATCGGATCCTCGGCCAGCCAGATGAAGTTCTCGAGCCCGATCCACTTGCCGTCGCGCCCGATCGTCGCGTCCGTGAAGGCGAGCCAGATGCCGAGCCCCAGCGGATAGGTGAGGAACACCATCAACAGCCCGACCGCCGGCAGCATGCAGGCGAAGATCAGGAACGGCTTCCAGTCGAACAGCCGCACCAGTGCCGACGGCTGGGGCCGCTGCTTCGTCCAGGCGATCGCCGATGTGGTGGCGTCCATGGGGCCCTCGCGGCGTCAGCGGCGTCGCCGACCGGCCACCGGCCGGCGACGCCGCCCGGAACTCAGCGGAAGATGCGCCGTGCGCGGCGCTCGGCCTCCGCGACCGCCTGCTGCGGTGTCGCCTGCCCGCCGGCCACCGAGGCGTACATCTGGATCAGGATGTACTCCGAGGCCGCCGTGCCGGTGGCCGCGGTGATCGGCCCCTTGTAGCCGGACCAGTAGCGGTAATCGAGGCCGCGCCGGTACACCGCGATCTTCGGATCGCTGTCCCACACCGCGCTGTTGTCGTAGGCCTTCAGCGGGTGCGACCAGTAGCCGAGGCAGGCGGTCAGCCACGGATTGTACTGCTCCGCCTCCATCATGAACTGGATGAACGCCTTGGCCGCGTTCGGGAAGCGCGCGCTCCTGAACACCATCGCATTGATGATGGTGGCCGACTGCGGCGCATCCGGTGCGAGGCCGCGCGGCAGGTTGGCGTGGTCGCT